>NZ_JBXAWK010000005.1:0-163282 GCF_057291755.1 Kitasatospora sp. UYEF31 | reverse complement strand
TGCTGAATGCTTTCTCGACAATCGCATCCTGGCAGGTCAGGGGCACCTTTTCAGTTCAACTTGACGGTTGGTCAACTTCCGTTGAATAGGCGAGGTCAGCTTCTCGGCTGGAGGATCAGACAGCTGCTCGACACGGTGAACAGCAGACGCCCGTCGTCGTCGGTCACTCTGCCTTCGCAGATCACGACCTGACGCCCGCGGTGCATGACCTCAACCTCCGCTCCCAGCCGGGATTCCCCTGACCGGCGGACCTGGAAGCGCTGGCCGACAGGCTTGCGTGATCCGGTCCCTCGCCACCGAAGGACACCGATTCGGGTGCCCCGTGTTTGCCCGAGAATTTCACGGAGGACGGCAGCAGCACGATCGTCGAGGGTCGCGCCGAAATGGTGTAGTTGAGCACGTCGCTCCGCGTCGCCTCGCTCGACCAGGGCCGTGGCCCACAAGCACATTTGCTCGTCGGTAACTCCCCCGTCGCATGGAACAACGCCTACAGGGCGTACCAGCGCACATCGTTGCTATCGTCCTCGGACAGCCGCAGGAGGGCCTCGACGACCCGGTCCTGCGTACGGTCGGGATCGGCCAGGCAGGGAAGCGCGGCAGCGACCGCGAAACGTACGGGCTGCGCCGCATGAGCCTGCTAGCCCAGCACCAGGTCGAGGGTTTCCCGGGCATTGTGGTAGCCGAGGACAGAGATCACGCACCCGAGGACCCAGGAGTCCGGCTCAGTATGCATCGCCGCCACGATGACATCGATCGTCTCCCTGGCGAACGGCCGACGGCCCTCAT
The DNA here is from genome assembly GCF_057291755.1 of Kitasatospora sp. UYEF31. Classification (NCBI taxonomy): domain Bacteria; kingdom Bacillati; phylum Actinomycetota; class Actinomycetes; order Kitasatosporales; family Streptomycetaceae; genus Kitasatospora; species Kitasatospora sp. UYEF31. The sequence continues at coordinate 162,496 of NZ_JBXAWK010000005.1, read as the reverse complement.
CGTCACGGGGACCCAGCTCGCGCAGAATCGGTGCCCCTAGCTCCCGCTCCACCGGCTCTTCGCACACCAACAGGGATGCGGCACGCTCAAAGACGTGGCGGGTCGGGCGGCCGTGCAGAGCAACCAGACAAGGAGCGGAACCGTCATCGTCCCCACGGATCTCACCCAGCGCCCCCACAAACAAGCAGTCCGTGGCTGCACCAACCTCATCGATTCCCACGCTGCTCCCTCAGTTTCCCGACGCCCAGTATCGCCTCCAGCAGCCGCTGACGACGCTGCTCAGGTAGGCATCCGGGCCCCGCATGGTCGAGATCCAACTCCTTTGCCAGCAAAGCGAATCCGACACTGGTGTTGCAACGATCACTTGAATCCGCCAGCCACTTTTGCCGAAGTTCCGGGCAACGACATCGCAGGGTTGCAGCAAACCCAGAAACCTTCTTCCAGCGTGCGGGCGGTCCTGGAGATCTCCGCTCCCGTCGACCAGTAGCGCACCAGATCAGAGCAGCTCGACGTACAGTTTCTTGAACCTTCGGAAGAAGGTCCTGATGTGCCGTACACGGCTCCGACCCGATGCCGTCCTCCTGCCACGCGATACGCCACTCACTTGAACGAGACGTACCTCGAGTACGGGTCGAACTTACGCGGCACGTCCACAAACGCCTCAATCGCTGAGTACCGGGTCGTGAACGCGAAGTCCTTCTTCCCGTCAGCACATTGCCGGGCCGCCTCAGTACCACCTGTGATGCTGCCGAAGCGTGGATTCCCGACCCACACGGCAGCGCACCCCTCGGCCGAGGGATCTCGGTCGATGGTGCCGTCCACGTGCCAGACGCCCTTCTCCTTGTGTGCGGAGAAAGTCACCCAAGCCCAGGTACCGACAGGCACGTCGACCACGAGTCGGTCGCTCTGTGCTTGTGCAGTACCACCTGTAGCGACCACCAGGCCGCCGGCCAGTAGTGCGGCGGTCAAACCGCGCGCCCAATTCTTGATCATGTCTGGATTTTGTGCTGAGCCGAATGCCCGAAGACACCACTCGCGTACCAGACCACCCGATCGTCCGTATGAAGTCGCCCTAACAGCCCATCAGAGCCCGCTGTAGCACTGGGATTTGATCTATCAATCATACGAAGCTGATTCTTGACGGTGGATCACTGTGCCGGAGAGGTCAACTGCCGGGGTCTGCCCCGAAGACAGGCGACCTGGTGCCCTCTCCTCTGAGGCTCCGTCAAGCACCAGTCAAACTGTCTCGACCGAATGGGTGGCCGAGTGCTGGGACCGTAGACCATCCTGGACGTCACTGCGTAGAGTCGCATCTGCATCCCTGCTGTCTTTTCGCAGAGCGAGTGAGTCCGGTCTCTACTTCAGTCCATAACAAATCCCCAGGTCAGAGGCCTGCATGGAGTGTTATAGCGACTGATGGACCGAAGTTCAGTAGTTATTCGCATGTACTGCACTCTCAAGTGCACCTCAATATGCGAAGTTCGGTCCTTCAGTCGCTCGTTCTGTCAGATCATGCCTCTGACCTGCGTTTTTATCAGGGACTGAGGCAGAGACCCACGCTTGGAACCTGACTGGCCTTACGGTCATGCCGGCAAGCCTGCCCTGTGCAAGTAGAACCCCGTGCTCTGTGAAGACAAAAATCAGAGTCGCTCAGCTGTCTCGTTCTGACAGTCGGCCCCAGTCACAAGTCAGCTGATCTCCAGAAGGTCAAAACACGGCACCAACGACAAACCCCCACCCGGCGACCCGATGCAGCGGGTGCTCCAGCGCCAACGCGCTTCACCCCGTGCAGAACAGGTGGCGTTGGAGTGCCCGCTGCGTGGGGCGCGAACCCGAGGTGACCAGCGACTCAGTCATTGCGTCCAGATAGGCGAAGGACCAGGTCAGACCGTGCGCAGAGCTCCCGCCAACGGCGGGAAGGGACTGAGGCACCGCAGTACGGTCGCTCAGGAATGACTGGACCGAACCGGTGATTGGCTTCGGTCCAGCGCTTCAGTCCAGGGACAAAACCGCAGGTCAGAGGTCTGGTCTTGAAACTTGAGGGACCAATGGACTGAACTTGAGCTTTTCCAGTGGGGAAGCGTGCGTGCGTGCGCGCGCGTAGGAGAGGAACATAGAGATTACAGTCCATCAGTCTCTGTTTTTAGTTCTTTAGGCTTTTGACCTGCGGTTTTGTCCCTGGACTGAAGCGCTGGACCGAAGGGCTTCAGTCCACCTTCAGTCCAGAGTTTCCGTCCAATGGTTGGTCAGTAGGGTCGCTCAATAGGTATAACTGCAGGTCAGCTGGCTGGTCTAGGCCGATCAGGCAATCCGATAGGCCAAACGTTGGCTTCTGGGCAACATCGGCCGACACGCCGAGAGCGACCGAAGGAAGTCCCTGATGGGATGAAAGACAGTCGCTATCCTGTCTGTGCGCACCAACCACATCAGCGGGACAACGGCTCAGGAGACCCACCGGTGACGAGCATTCACGAGCCGCCTCCCCCTCTGCCTGGAGCAACCCAGGGGGCGCAGGCAGCAGCCGACCCTCTGTCGGCTCTTGGTACTCTGCTGCCCAACATCGACCAGGCGGCGCTCTCCGATCCTGCGGTGCTCCAGGCGCTGAGCCAACTGGCATCGGCCCTGAGCGCCAGCAAGCCTCCGGAGCCCGCGGCTGTCGTTCCGCCGGCGAGGCCCCGGCAGAAGACCCGGCGGGCAAAACCTGTACCACAGGCGCGGGTTACTAAGTCCGATGATGCGATTGTCCCAGTGAGCCTTGACGACCAGGGCAATGCTCTGGCACTGGCAGAGCACTACTCGGACCGCTTCCGCTACATCCCGGGCATCGGCTGGTACCGCTGGCAAGGACATCGTTGGACCTACGACAACGAGGCTCTGACGGTCCAACATGCAGTGATGCAACTGGCGGACAACCTGGCCACCACAGACCCTGGCCGCCAGCACACGGACACGGTCTTGTGGCGGCACCGGACCCGCACCCGGTCCCTGTCCGGCCGTAACGCGACCATCGCCATGGCACAGTCACTGCCGTCGTTCATCCTGCATGCGGACGGCCTCGACGCGGACCCGTACAGCCTGTGCACCCCCGGCGGGATCGTCGACCTCCGGACTGGCGAAGTCTCGCCCCCGCACCCGGAGAAGGCGCACTCCCGCTCTACCACCCTCGCGCCAGACCCGGGGATGGCAACTCCTTTGTGGCACCGGTATCTCACCGACACCTTCGGCGACGACGCCGAAGGCCGGGCGATGATCGACTACATCCAGTTGATGGCGGGTTACTCCATCACCGGAGACGTCGGTGGCCACGTCCTGCCGTTCCTCTACGGCGCCGGCCAGAACGGCAAGAGCGTTCTCCTGGACCTCCTCCTGCTCCTCCTCGGCGACTACGCCCACGCAGCCCCACGCGGCTTCCTGATGGCCCAGAATTACAGCTCACACCCGACTGAGCTCACAGATCTTCACGGCCGACGCATTGTCATGTGCAACGAAGTCGGTCCGAACGACAAGTTCGACACAGGAAAAATCCAAGAACTCACCGGCAACAACCGCATCACCGCACGCCGGATGCGCCAGGACAACTACACCTTCAACCCAACACACCACCTGTGGTTGATCGGTAACCACAAACCACTGGTCGACTCCGCCAAGCACGCCTTCTGGCGTCGGCTCCGTCTGGTCCCCTTTCAGCGTGCCGTGCCGGAACACGCGAAGATCCAGAACCTGTCTGACCGCCTCTGCGACGAAGAAGGTCCTGGCATCCTGGCCTGGCTGATCCAGGGCTCCCGCCGATACCTCGCAGGCGAACGCGATTTGGGCGGACCAGGGAGGGTACGGATTGCCACCAGGGCCTACGCCACCGAGGAGGACACCATCGGACGGTTCCTCGACGAAATGTGCCTGCTCAAGCCCGGGGACACCTCGATCCGCTGCGAACAGGCGACTTTGTACGCCGCCTACGAACAGTGGTCGCTTGCCGAAAGTGTGCGTCCTACATCGTCCCGGGCATTTGCGGCCCGCATCCGTGAGACTGTAAATATCGCTTCGCCCGCTCAGATGCTCCGTTCGAACGCGCGCAAGTTCTACCCGGGCATCTGCCTGACGACCTCAGAGGAGGAGGAGAAGTGAGCGCACTCATCACTCCCGATGCGATCGCCTACGAAGCTGAGATCGTCTGGCTTGAGCCTGTGGACGACTTCGACTACATCAGGCAGAGCCTCGAAGCACTGCCCGACCGAAGGCGGAAACCGCACTACTACCCAGGTCGGATGCTGGGTTACGCGATCCTCCACCCCGGAACCCGCAGCTCGATGGCGTCCGGCCGTTTCCGTCGTAGGGTCTTCTGGCTCAAGGACAACGACCGCGCTCTGGTCCCTGACGGGCTGTACGCCTACGGTGCCCCCAGCGAAGCCGTCGACCCTCGCACGATCTCCCCCGGAGTCACCGGAGTTGTCACCGACCGGGCTTGGGGCGGCCCACCATCGGAGGCCGAGCAGAAGCTGGGAATAACCCGTCAACCGGGAACTCCAGTATCCGTTGTAGCTGAACAGGGTGAACTTTTCGCTTCGTGACAGTCGTCTCTGAGCAAACGGTAGGCCCGGGAGCCGGCCCGCGGCGGGGGACGCTGGGTTCCGAATTGCTGGCCCTCTGGTTGGATTTCGAGTGTGTCTCCCAACTGGGAGACACCAACTCCAGTCTCCATCTAAGGGAGTTCGGGTACAGGGCGGCCCTGAGGCCACTCAGGAGGCCCCAGCAGCCTCTGTGCATGTCCGGCTAATGCGCGAGCCTCGGGAGGGTGTCCTGTGGGCCTGTGAGGGTCCAGGAGGCCGGGTGTCCACTCCCCCGGACTCCTCTGGATTTTTCTTGGACTTCAGGACGAACCGGCTTGCGATCTCTCCGCCGAGTCCCGCCAAACTGTGGCCGTGCTTGAAAACTCCTTCGTGATCGTGAGTGGCCTGCCCGGAAGCGGCAAGAGCACCTTGGCCCGCAGCCTTGCCGGGAGCCTGGGCCCACCAGTGAGTGTCGCCGTCGAAGTCTTCTGTGTGCGTGATCCTGCGCTCACTGCCGAGAAATTCTAGAATCGAGTGCGGCACCCAGGGCATCTGGAGAAACAGCTGTCGAACGAGGAAATCGCACAGAGGGGCAGTGGACACCCAGGCGACCTGCCCGATGCTGCTCCGCCTCGATGAGCAGCTGCTGATGGTTGATACCAGCAGCCCGATCGATGCCCAACGGCTCGTGGATCGGGTCACCCCATTCCGGTCCCCGCTGTCCAGCTGTCCCACTTCTGCTGCCCCGTCAGCACTTTCTACCTGCGCTACAAGGCTGCTGACAGTGTGAATGTACGGACGAAACCGTGCTGCCCGGTGGCGGCACGAACCATGTCGTCCGTGCGGGGCCGCTCAGTCGGCGGTGGCCTTCGTCGACTGAGACTTGGCTAACCCGGGCAAGCACGTCCACGATGTTGCCTCCATGCGCTGGCAGTACCCGGACCTCGGGCTAGGTGTGACGGACCTACCTGACGTCGCCATCAATGCGAGTTCGCTGAAATCACACGGTGGCTGTCTCCCAATTGGGAGACAGCTTGAGTGGACCATCGCGTAGGAAGCAGCGCAGCGGTGTCTCCCAATTGGGAGACACCGCTGCGAAGGTTCTCACTGCCGCGTGACGCCAGATTCCTAGGGAGTTGGCCTAGCTGGTCCAGAACTCACTCAGTGAGTCCGATTGATCGCGTTGGCCTCCGATGGCCGGGGTGGTGAAGTCGGGCGAGCTTGCGTCCCGGACTGCTTCGAGCGCAGGCAACAGCTCCTTGATGTAGTTCCGCACGACGGTCGCTGTCAGTAGGTTTCCCAGCTGCTCGTTGGCGGCGTACGCAGCTGCGTTCCGCACACGTTCGTCGGTGGAGAAGACCCGCAGGTCGCCCTGCTCCACGGCGAGGCGTATCTCGGCTAGCAGCCGATCCTTCTTCGAGGTGCGCCGGGTAGTCGACCGGTCAGGGGTCTCTCCAGTATCCGAAGGTGCACTTGCAGCGGTTTGCTTTGCACGTGCACTTCTCGCGTGCACCTCAGGCTGTGGGAAGTGCACTTCTGCACGTGCAGTTTCTGCACCTTCGAAGTGCACCTCTGCACGTGCACCATCCGCATGTTCAAGGTGCACTTCCGGGGCGGACTGCACGTGCACTTCCCGAAGTGCACGTGCAGTTTCTGCACCTTTGGAGTGCACCTCGGGGGAGAGGTGCACCCGCACCTCGGGCACAGACTCCTCAGCCACCTCAGGAAGTGCACGTGCACTTCCGGCCCGACGTGCGGAGGATGCACCCGCATCTTCGAAGTGCACCTCTTCGGAGGGTTCCTCAGGTGCACTTCCATCCGCGGGGTGCACTTCCGCGGGGTGCACTTCCGCACGTGCACTTCCAAGGTGCACTTCCTCAGTAGGTGCACTTTCTGAGTGCACCTCAAGAAAGTGCAGTGCTGCCGTCGGCTGGGCAGTGGCTGTACTGCCGGCGACTGTCTCCCAGCCGACGGCTGTACCACCGGGAGACATCTCCACCCGTGGTTTCATCGATCCCGGCGCCCGCACGTTCGGGATCGTGCTCAGCAGATCCGCCCGCCAGGCCCGCCACATTCTGACCGGTGACCCGATCGGCCAGGGCACCCACAGCAGCAGGCTGTGGCCGCGCTGGAACTCCTTAGCCTTCTTCCGCTTGGGGTGCTGCCCGAGAACCAACTGCTCGACCTTCTTGAGCAGGGTCTCCAGGAAGATGGCGTACACCAGTGGGGGGATGACAGCGACGAGTCGACTGCCGACCGAAACGGGTTCCCCCAACTCGTGCGGGGCGTGGAGGAGGTTCATTGTTGCCGACGCCACGATGAAGCCGGCGAGGTAGAAGCGGGTCAACTGCGAGGACCGAGCGGTGAGCGCCTCGAAGAGACGCATCAACGACAAGCCCAGGGCGCCTGCGTCGAGCAGTATCGCGAACCCAGTCGCTGCATCCCACGAACCACCGTTGCGGTCGAAGGCGTACTGCCGCTGGGCGCCGAAGGACAGCCACGCAGCGATGGCCGCGATGCAGAAGATGACGATGAAGGCGATGGCGAGCGCAATGGCTCCCAGTCGCCGCCGCAATATCCTGCGGCGCTCTTCGGCGAGCTTGCCGCGTTCCTCGGCATTGAGCTGGTCCTGAGCGCGGCCTCGCCTGGAGCGCAGGAGCAGGGCGACGGTCACGACTATGGCTAGGCCGGCGGTCCCGATGCCGACTGGCAAGACGAGCGGGTTCATCGTCCGACCTCCCTCAAGGGCACCGAATGCGACGCGGGGCGGAACATGTGTTCTCCGGACTGTCTCCCAATTGGGAGACACGGTTGTTCAGGGACGTGTTCAGGAGAGTTCTCAGGGGATGTTTCCGAAACAGAGACTGGGAGTAGGGGAGAGGGAGCAATGAGGGCTGGCGATGTCTCCCAATTGGGAGACATCGCCAGCCCTCAGTACGGCGCAGAGCTGACCGGTCGCGCGGACTTCCCTTGGAGCGGAGTGCGATGCTCTGGTCAGCCCTCGATCTCTTTCTCAATCGTGTCCAGCAGCACCCTCAGGCCCGACACGATGCGCCTGACCTCAGTCGGGTTCTCGCCAGCGGCTGTACGGATCGTGTCGGCGTCCAGTTGCTTCCACGCCCGCTGCAGTATCGCTACCGACGTCCCGGTGCGCGGGGCCGGCTCCTCCCCCTTCTCGGGCGCTGCCTCAACTCCGTAGCCGAGCATGGCGCGAGCTTCCTCCAGTCCTGCGCCTGACGTCCGTCCGCGTCGCTCAGCTTCCTCCCAGACTTCCTGTACGGCCTGGTCCCCGTACTTCTGGACCACCGGGACCAAGGCTCGCATCTGGCGTTCCTTGAGCTCCGTGCGGACCATGCCGAGTAGGGCGCGCACGACGGGGACGGCGTCGATGAGACGGTACGCATGGGCCCGCTGGAACTTCCAGCGCTCCTGGACGTACGCCTCGAACGAGGTGTAGCCCTTCTGCCGGAACAACTGCTCGTCGCGGATCTCCTGAAGAGACTGCCCCGCCGACAGCACCCACTGCTCATGTGCGGTCTGGAGTGCCGCCTGCACGGCGACGTGTGCGTCGGCGATCGTCCGCTCGTAGTGCGCGAGTTTCTCGGAGGCTGTGCCATCTTCGAGGCGCTGGAACCCGACGCCCTCACCGCGCTTGATGACTGCGGTGGGCTGGGCTACGACGACGGCCACCGGCGCCGTAACGGGGGCCTGGGCCGGAACCGCAGCCACCGGCGCAGTCGGAGTCGCAGTCTCGTCTTCCTGCTGCTGCTGGCGATCGAGCATGCGGCGTCGCATCTCGCCCCGGGTCAGCCGCTCCTTCTCGTCGGCGTCGGCGCTGAACCCGGCCGACACGTTTCTGCGGTTGTTCTGACTCATGCAGCCAGCTCCTTGGCGAGCTCACGCATGACGGCCGCGTGCTCGGACGTGGGTGCGTACTCGAGCAGGGGAGTGGTGGCCGCCGCAGACTCGGTGGCCTCTTTGAGCGCCTTGATGACGATCAGCACACCCGGGTCGATGAACTCCAACCAGGAGTCCCGGCTGCGTTGGACGGCCTGCCCGCGCCGTCCGTCGAACTCGTTGAGGACCAGGCCCAGGTAGTCGATGTCGGCCTTGGCGTCGATGCCCAGGTCGTCGATCTGCTGACGGAGCATCTTGTACGCGTTGTACGAGTGGATGTCCGCGTTGACCGGGATCAGCACACCGGACCGCTGGGTGCGCTCGCCGTCGCGTCGTTGGCAGTAGAACAGTGCGGCGTCCAGTGCGAGGCCGAGCGACGGCGGGCCGTCGAACACGATTACGTCGTAGTCGCCCTCAAGGGGTGTCAGGGCCCGTTCGACTGTGTTGTGACTGACACGCAGCGGACCGAGCGCGGCGTCGGCGAGGTAGGAGTCGATGCACGCCGGAAGCACGTCGAGGCGTCCGCCGAAGCGCTCCTGGGGGAGCGTCACGAGGAGCTCCCGGATGTCGCCCTTCGCGTGCCCGGTCATGTAGTCGAGCAGCGAATCCTCGCCCTCGTCGATCATGGGCAGACCGAGACCCTGGGTGAGGTGGCCCTGCGGGTCGTAGTCGACGAGAAGGACGCGTTGCCCGAGCTCGGCGAGCGCCTGGGCCAGACCGCCGGAGATGAAGGTCTTGCCGACGCCGCCCTTCTGATTGCAGACCATGATGCGGATCACCGGCTGTGGCACGGGGGATTCAGTGGGGGAGGGCTTCTCCTCCAGCCAGCCGCTCACGGCCTGGGAGAGACCCTGGATGTAGGTGACTCCGCGGTCGCTGCAGGCTTCCTTGAAAACCCCGGGCATTCCCGTGGGGAGGTACGTCCCCCACGGCCGGTGCTCGTCCGGCTTGATGTCGACCAGGGCGTTGCCGGGCGTCTCGAGCCAGTTTCGGATCGCCTGCTCGGCTGCGTCCTGCACAGCCAGACCGAGTTCGGAAGCGCGGGTCTTGAGCAGGCGCCGCTGCTGGGGCGCCATGGCGCTGATTAGTTTTTCACGCTCTATCGGGTTTGCCGTCGTCATGTTGGTAGACATTACTAAACGACCGTCAGAGACTGACGGATCGGGAGGTCGGATGGCGTGTCGTGAGGTCATCTCCCCGCAGGTGGAGGGGCCGCGCCTGACGGAACAAAAGTTCGCAGCTTTCCGTCAAAACGGGCAAAAATCGACCGCCAGAATGGCGCCCCAGAGCGCCTTTCATGATCAACCTGGGATGGGAGGCTCCGGGTGGTCAGTAGAGGCCGTCAGGCGGCGTTCTGCGGCTTTTTGATCGGGTCTGAAGCCTGCTGAGCGAGCCGGTAGTGACTGAAGAGCGGATTCAGGGGCCGATGGACCGAAAGTCGCGCATCAACGGCTTTTGCAGTGGAGCTGAGTCCGCGACGGACGGAACCTTGCCGCTGAACATGAGTCCGCCCGCAGACGGCTGGCCGGATCCTGTCGAATGGTGACCATCCGGCCGATACTGAAACTGGCGTCCCTCGACCAAGCTGGTTCCTGCACCGCACGACACCGGCATAGGAGAACTGATGAGCTACAACACCCGTATGCGTGTGATGAGTCCACTGACTTGGGGAGGTCCCGAAGTCCTCGCCGAGATCGAGGTGGACCGTCCCGTTCCCGGCCCGACGGAGATCCTCGTCCGGGTCCACGCTGCCGGGGTCAACCCGACAGACTGGAAGTCACGGGCGACCGGCGGCTTTCGTCAGTGGAACGACCCTGTTGTCCTGGGCTTCGACGTATCCGGCATGGTTGAGGCGGTAGGGCGCGGTGTGACGCTGTTCCAGCCTGGCGAGGAAGTTTTCGGCATGCCGCGATTCCCGCATCAGGCAGGTGGCTACGGGCAGTTCGTGACTGCTCCCGCGCGGCACTTCGTGCGAAAGCCTGCCGGCATCGACCATGTCCAGGCGGCAGCACTGCCGTTGGCCGCGCTGACTGCCTGGCAGGCCTTGGTCGACACTGCGGATCTGCAGGCCGGGCAGCGGGTGCTGATCCATGCGGCGGCCGGTGGAGTCGGTCACCTGGCCGTACAGATCGCCAAGTCCCGTGGTGCGTATGTGATCGGCACGGCGAGCGCGGCCAAGCACGCCCTGCTACGGAAGCTCGGCGCTGATGAACTGATCGACTACACAGCAGTGGACTTCACCGAAGCCGTCCGCGATGTCGACGTTGTTCTCGACGGCATCGGTGGAGATTACGTGCAGCGCTCCCTGAAGGTCCTGCGCAAGGGCGGCACGCTCATCACACTGCCTTCACCGGCGGAGGCACTGCCGTCCGAAGTAACGTCAGGCGTACGCGCCACGTTCATGCTCGTCGAGCCGGACCACGCCGGGATGCAGGCCGTGGCCGGGCTCGTGGCGGCTGGGAAGCTGCGTGCCGAGATCGACAGCGTGTTCCCGCTGGAACAAGCGACCCAGGCACATGAACGAGGGGAAACGGGCCGTACGACAGGCAAGATCGTACTGACGGTCACGCACTGAGGGCTGTTCTGCTCCTGGCGGGGCTGGACGTCGGTTACGGTGCCCCGAGCCCGTGGTACTGCAGCCGTTCCAGGTCGCGTCGGTCGCGCTTGGTCGGGCGTCCGGTCCCACGGTCACGAACGGCAACCGCCGGAATGTCCTCCCGGGCAGGCGGCGGCGGACTGTTGTCGATGAAGCACTCCGCTGCGACGGCCGGCCCGACCCGCTTCTGCACGATCCTCGAGACGACAACGATCCGCTCGCGTCCGGCGTGGAAGAGCCGGACCTCGTCTCCGGACCGAACTGTCTGAGCGGGTTTCGCGCGGTCCCCATTGACGCGTACGTGCCCCGCGCGGCAGGCCGTAGCTGCCAGCGTCCGTGTCTTGGTGAGCCGTACGGACCAGATCCAACTGTCGACCCGTGCGCTGCCCTCGTCTGAAGCCATGGCACGACCTTACGGCCAGAGCTTCGTACGGTGTCGGGCTGTGTGCCGCTGAGTCGGTTGCCGAACCCGTACGGCACCCGATCGGGGCGCTACAGCGACAAGCGCTGTCTCCCAATTGGGGGACAGCGCTTGATCAAGGCGGTACGTGTTCGGATTCGGCCTTGGCGTGCCCGCCGCCGCTCCGATGGCCGTTCTAGAGCCCTGCGTCGATCAGTTGCTTGACCAGGGCCTCGATCGCCTTCCGCTTGGCCAAGGCCTTGCTCCGGCCCTTGGCGGTCGCGCTGACCTGCTGGTCGGTGGCGATGGTCCGGATGCTGAGGGTGCAGGTGATGGCCTTGCCTGACGTGTCGTACTGCTCTGTCACGTCGGTGATCCACTGCTTCTGCACCGCTTTGTTCAAGAGGCTGTGCGGCGGCGTCCCCGAGTCGGCGGAGGCCCTCAAGTGGCCTCCGCTGTTGAGGGGGGCAGATTTGGCGGCGGCAGGTTTGCGCGCAGGTGCCGACGCCGGGCGGCGGTTGCCGGTGGAGGCGTTGGTCTGCGTCGGAATCTTCGGCGCCGCCGGTGCTTCGGGCCGCGGTGGTGCTTCCGAGCCTGTGCGGGTGTTCGGCCGCGGTGGTGCCTTGCCGCTGTCGGAGAAGAGAGGGTGGAACAGGCTGTTCGAAACCACGGTGAACCTCCGCTTTCCTGGGCCTTGCCTCCCGCAAGCCCTGCCTCGGCCCATCAGCCGCTATCTGAAGTTGATCCTGCCGCACACAGAGGTTCGGGCGCAGTCTGTTGCCGGACAATGAAGCCTTGCCTGCGAACGATCACCTGATCGAGTGATAGTAAATAAATGTATGCGCATGCAAAATAAACTGAAGTGGCCCCGCTAGCCCACCTGGGCCTGGAAATGTTTCACGTGAAACATTTTGGGGGTACCGCGCGTGGTGTTCCGGGGCTGGCGGGAGCATCGAGCGTCCCCGGGGGGGCAAGCGCGGCGCGTACGGCCTGATTCGGGTCCGTTGTCGCCGCAGTCACTGGAAACTGACGCCGGAAAAGTATCCCGGGAAGTTTTCAGGACCCTGGAAGTGCTCCGGTTCGCAGCAGAACCATGTCATTCCCTTCCCACTCCTCGCGACTGTGCGGCGGTGGCAGTTCAACTCCGGCGAGGCCCGCGGGCGCGGACGTGCAGGGAGAAGGCCGGGCTGTCGGGTTCCGGCCCGTCCCGTTCGGCAGAGAGCGGATCAGCATGCTGCAGAAGCGATATTCTGCGCTATCCCACCCTGACCCGAGGCGCCGCGAGCTTGCCGCCGCAGATTCGACGTTGAAACTCCCGCCAGGTCAAGGAAGATCGCTGATACTGTCCCGCCATGCCTGAAGCGAGTGAAATCTTGAGCGGTCACGCAATTGCCGCCGACCTTGAAGCAACTGTTTGGTTGTCGGTTGATGTGTTGAGCTCGGCACCTACCGCGGACTGGAGCGTCAAGGCCGGTTCCTTGGAGTGGGACTGCTGGGAGACTGTCGAACACCTCAGCGACGATCTGTTCGCGTACGCGGTCCAGTTGGGCCCACGAAAGCCTCCGCTGGAGAGTGAAGTCCCCTACTTGTGGGCCCCGCAGCGGCCGGGCGGGCCATGGAACGCGGTCATTGCGGACCGTAAGGCAGGGGTGCCCGGTTTGCTACAGACGCTGGAAGCCAGCGGAGCTTTGCTGGTGGCGATAACCCGTACTGCGTCTTCTGACACCCGGGCGTACCACGGTTACGGGGTGTCGGACCCTGAAGGTTTTGCCGCGATGGGCATCGTTGAGGTTCTTGTGCACACGTACGATCTCGCCGAGGGTCTCGGGATCTCCTGGATGCCGCCCGAAGATGTATGCGCTCGGGTGTTGACCCGGCTGTTCCCCGATGCGCCGGTGGACACCGATCGGTGGCGCACCCTGCTCTGGGCTACGGGGCGTGGGGAACTGACGGGGCATCAGCGGGTGACGTCCTGGCGTTGGCATGGGGCTCCTCGGGGGGATGCCGAGAAGGCTTAGCCAACGCTCCCATCGGTTCTGGAACGCCGGGTGTTGTCCGCCAAGGCTGCACCGGTCCGGCGCAGATCCTTCGTCAGGAGGTCGAGCAGCAGCCCGTCGCGCCAGATCCCGTCCGGATCCTTCCAGTACTCCCGAAGTACACCGACCCGCTGGAAGCCGACTTTTTCGAACGTTGCGACCGACGCGGAGTTGTGGGCCGCGGGGTCGGTTGTCACGCGGTGGTGGCCGCCGGGGCCGAGGAGCCAGGTCGCGAGGGTCCGGACGCTGTCCGTACCGAAGCCCTTCCTGTGCTGGGCGGGGTCGAGGAACAGGTCGATGCCCACGTGCCGGAACTCTGGGGAGTCGCTCTCCCACCACTCGATCATGCCGACTACCAGGTCGTCCTTCACAGTGATGGCGAAGTGCTTGTGATCGGGTGTGGCGAGGTCGCCGGCCGGGTCCTGCCAGCCGTTGTCGCCCCACCAACGACGCACTTCTTCAGTGGCGAGCATGCGCTGGAATTCGGGCAGGTCGTCGAGGGTAGCGGCGCGGAGGACGACGAGATCCCCAGGCAGACGAGTCATAGCGGACATTCTCGCAAAGCCTCAAACGGCTCGGATTCCGGCTCCGTGCCTGTGGTTTCGCCTCTGGTCCGGGCCGAAAATTCAACAGATCAGGGCGTACGGTCCGCTCCCACCAACAGGACCGCACACACCTCGTGGTCGACGAGAAACCGTGTCGCTGGGCCGAGGCTGTGCGGCCCCGGGCGGTCGCTGCCCCGGGGCACAGACGAGAAGGCCGGCGTCTTGAGCAGACCGTACGACTTCATGCCCGACACGGCCGTGCGGCCACAGACACATCGCCGCGGGGCGGTCCAGGCGGTGCACCACCCGCAAGGGCGCGGTCAAGGTGGTCATCGCCTGGCGGGCCTGCCTGCGCCACACGTCTTCCATTCGCACGGCTCCGGCCGCCCACTCCGGTAGTGCCTGCCCCACCTGGCTACCGAGTTTCCTGTTCCCGGTGGGCTTGAAAAAAGGTTCTGAGGACGCAGGTAAGCGCAGGGCGGCCGAACACGTTCGGGATCTCCGATCAGCCAGCGCGGAGCACAACGGGCGCCAGCCCAGGGACCGAACTGCTGTTGTCCGCCGGAGTGGGGCAAAGGGAATCCGCGTGAGCGGTTTCCGGGATGTCCGCGAGTGAGCAGTCTCCGGGGTGTCCTGCCCGCGTCCACCCCTGAGATCGCTCAGGAGGTGTTCAGCGGCGGGCGCGGGTCGGACAGCGTCTCGGCCTGGTCCCAGACGGTCAGGAACGCGAGTCGCAAACAGGCGGCGAGCGCCGGGTGTTCGATGTAGAGCGCGGTGGTGGCCCGGGTGCCGGCGACCGGGTCGGGCATGTCGCACATGACCAGTGCGGCATCGGCGATGATCAGCTTCAACGGCAGCTCCGCGACGACGCGGGCCTCCTCGCCGGCTTCGGTGAACCGGCGGATGTTCTCCAGCACATGCAGGTCGTCGAGTGATTCATGGGTGTAGAGGGCGCGGGCTGTACCCCCGGCCCGGCGCAGCCTGCGGACAGCTTTGTTGCCTTCGTCGTTGGCCGCGGGGGCCACGAAGGGGGGTTTGCAGAAGCTGAGTAGTTCGTGTGCGGCCTGCTCTTGGATGCTCGCGAACCGCTCTGCGATCACTTTGGGGTCGCGCAGCACTTCGATGTAGTCGAGTGGATCGGTGCGTGTCCGCCCGTCGGACCAGACCGGGAGCAGCACCGCGGCGAGTGTGGCTGAAACCTGGTCCAGCTTTTCCAGTGACTCCCGCTGAAGGGCCATCAGCCGGGCGAGGGCCAGTTCGGGTGCCACGGCGGAGAACATGGCGACCCGTCCGGGGCGCAGGATGGTGAGTCGCCGACGCACCAGCGCGTCGAGTACGTCGTACACCCGCTGGCGTGGGACGTCCGCGGCGCGGGCCACCTCCGCCGCGGTGTACGAATCGCGTCTGACCAACGTGAGATAGACCCGTGCCTCGTACCGGGAAAGTCCCAGCGAGACAAGGTCGTTGACCGGACCGTCGTCCAATTCCATGCCAGTACAAGCTACACCCAGACATCACGCACCGAAGGCAAGGTTTTGCCTGAAGTAGGTATTCCCATGGGCCAGCTCTCACTACGTTCAGCGGTGGCCACCACTGAACGTGGTGACAGTCAGCACCAATGAACGTGTGCCACGTCTATACCTGCGGCGTTCCTTCCGGTCTGGCATGTCATGAGCCTGTCCTACCTGGAGACGACCCCACGCCGCGGGGAGCCGATCCACTATGGAGGGCAGTTCATTGCAATCGAAAATTCCCAACCGGGCCGACCGGGCCCGACGGCTGACGCGCCGCGGCGCGACCGCCGTGCTTTCGGCGGCGGCACTGATATCCGGCGGCCTGCTCGCCGGCGTCGCCCCGTCCGTGGCCTCGGCCGCGCCCGCCGCTCCGGGCGCGTCCACCACCGCACACGCCGAACGGCTCTGCTCGGAGCCGACGAAAGCCGACTACATGGCCTGCCACGCGCTGGCCCGCACCGACCTCAAGCAGCACCTCAGTCTCGCGCCCAACGCCGTCCCGTCCGGGTACGGACCCACTGACCTGCAGAGCGCGTACGCCCTTCCGTCCTCGGCCGGCGCCGGCGCGACGGTCGCCATCATCGATGCCTACGACAACCCGAACGCCGAGTCCGACCTGGCGGCGTACCGCTCCCAGTACGGCCTGCCGCCCTGCACCACGGCCAACGGCTGCTTCAAGAAGGTCGACCAGAACGGCGGCACCAACTACCCGACCCCGGACGCCGGTTGGGCCGGTGAGATCGCCCTCGACGTGGACATGGTCAGCGCCGTCTGCCCGCAGTGCCACATCCTGCTCGTCGAGGCGAACCAGCCGTCCATGGCCGACCTTGGCGCAGCCGTGAACCGTGCGGTGACCATGGGGGCGAAGTACGTCTCCAACAGCTACGGCGGTGGTGAGGACTCCTCCAACGGGAGCAACGACGCCGCGTACTTCAACCACCCGGGCGTCGCGATCACCGTCAGCTCCGGCGACAGTGGCTACGGAGTGGAGTACCCGGCGGCCTCGCAGTACGTCACCTCGGTCGGCGGCACCGCCCTGAACCGCGCGAGCGGTACCCCCCGCGGCTGGTCCGAGAAGGTCTGGGGCACCACCGCCGGGGGCAACGGCGCGGGCTCCGGCTGCTCGGGCTTCACCACCAAGCCGTCCTGGCAGACCGACAGCGGTTGCGCCAAGCGCACCGTCTCCGACGTCTCGGCGGTCGCCGACCCGGCCACCGGTGTCGCGGTCTACAACAGCTACCAGGCCAATGGTTGGAACGTCTACGGCGGCACCAGCGCCTCCGCGCCGATCATCGCCTCCGTCTACGCCCTGGCGGGCACCCCGGCCGCGGGCACCTACCCGGCGTCGTACCCCTACGCCCACGCCGCGTCGCTCAACGACGTGACCACCGGCGCCAACGGCTCCTGCGGCAGTAGCTACCTGTGCACCGCGAAAGCCGGTTACGACGGCCCGACCGGTCTCGGCACACCCAACGGCACCGCCGCCTTCACCAACGGCTCCACCGGCGGAAACACCGTCACGGTGACGAACCCGGGGAACAAGTCCACCGTCGTCAACACGGCCACCTCACTGCAGATCCAGGCCACCGACTCCGCCAGTGGACAGACCCTCACCTACAGTGCCACCGGACTTCCGCCGGGCCTGTCGATCAACGCCTCCACCGGCCTGATCAGTGGCACTCCGACCTCCGCGGGCACCTACAACGTGGCGGTGACCGCCAAGGACAGCACCAACGCCAGCGGCAGTGCTTCGTTCACCTGGACCGTCACTCCGGTCGGGGGCGGCTGCACCGCCGCACAGCTCTTCGGCAACCCGGGCTTCGAAACCGGTAGCGCCGCTCCCTGGGCCGCCACCGCCGGTGTGATCGACAACAGCGCCAGCGAGGCCGCCCACGCCGGTTCCTGGAAGTCCTGGCTCAACGGCTACGGCGCCACCCACAGCGATTCGCTCTCCCAGTCGGTGACCATTCCGGCCGGTTGCCACGCCACCCTCAGCTACTTCCTGCACATCGACACCGATGAGACGACCGCCACCACCGCCTACGACAAACTGACGGTGCAGGCCGGTTCCACCACCCTGGCCAGCTACTCCAACCTCAACAAGAACACCGGCTACGCGCAGAAGTCCTTCGACCTGTCCTCGTTCGCGGGACAGACGGTGACCGTCAAGTTCACCGGCACCGAGGACGCCAGCCTGCAGACATCGTTCGTGATCGACGACACCGCGCTCAACATCAGCTGATCCGCGTACGTCGCGCGTATCGCCTGAACTGAGGACGGGCCCGGACCGCTGGAATCGGTCCGGGCCCGTCGCGCACAGCGGCACCGATCACTGCCGCGACCCCAGCCGTACGGCACGCTTCCGCGACGGACCCCAGGCACGAGGCTCCGCCGTCGGTGACCGCGTAGCGCAGTGGGCCGGAGCCGATCAATGCCGGCTCATACCCGGTGAGATCGGTACGGTTCGCCATGATCGCGATCAAAATCGCGTACGGTGACCAGTCGGTCGGCGGAAGACTCCCGTGCGCCCGGCCCGAAGATCTTCCAGTACAGCTGATCGTCAGTTCGGCCAGTTCGGTGAACGTCCGAGCATCGTGAGGATCTGATCGAGCGTGGACCCGCCTGCGCGCGGACCCACTCCAGGCTGGAACTGGGACTCCGGAAGCAGACGGCGCTCCCCCTCGGGGACCGCCTCAGCGATCGGCAGTGCCGCTGCGAGCAGCTCGTTGTCGAAGTTGGTCGGGACTCCGATCGCGGCGGCGACGTCCCAGCCGTGGACCACATAGTCGATGACGTGGAAACTGATGGCCTGCGGTGCGGGGAACTTGTGGCTTACATGGATCTCCGGCAGCCAGAACTCCCGTTCCAGTATGTCGGATTCACTGAAGGCGGCAGTGACGGCTGCCACCGAGGCGGTGAAAGCACCTGCCGGATCGTCGCCGACGGGAAGCTCGGTCCACGCGGTGCGTTCGTTGATCTCACCGCGGGCCGCCGCTGCGAAGCCGTAGTTCTGCGCGGTCATATGGGAGAGCAACTGCCCCAGGTTCCACTCCGCGCACGGGGTCGGCTGGTCAAGTTGGTTGATTCTGACTCGGCGAACGATCGACTCGGTGACCTGCAAGGCACGCTGATCCAGCTCAACAATGGTGGCCATGTCTTCGACCATAGCCGCCGGCAGGGCAGTCGGATTCCGAAGTGCCGCCCTGATCAAATCGGTTGACAGATTTTGCTTGCATACGTGCAGGGCGAACGCACTCCCACCACTTGCCAGCGCTATGCACGAAACCTACGCTGGAGGCCGTTTCGTTCCAATTGTCGGATGACTGGTGGAGTGCGGCGGTTGGGCACGAAGAGGATCGTGTGCCTGTTTTCCGTCAGCGCAGATCTGACAAGGCGAAATAACATTTACCTCTGGGTAGTTGCCCCGCGGAAAGCTACGGTGTGACCGGCTCCGCGTCCTCACGGCGCGTCCGAAACTTCAGCAAAGCGTTCCTGGGGGACCCGTGCAGCAGTTGACCAAGGGTGCAAACGTCACTTTGTCCGATCTGAGCGAGGACGTGAAGAGCGTAACCCTCGCGCTGAGTTGGACCGATCCCACAGGCGAGGGCGGGGCTGACGCCTCGGTGCTCCTGCTCGGTCCGGACGGCAAAGTCGGACGCCAGGAGGATTTCTACTTCTACAACAACAAGGAGAGCGAAGACGGTTCCGTCCAACTGCTGGGGGAAATCGCAACCGGGGGCGGTAGCGAGAACAGGATCGTCGTCGATCTGACGGTGCTCCCAGAACGGGTTGAGCGGGTCCTCATCGCGGCCAGCCGATACGGGGGCGACCAATTCGGGGACCTGGACGACCTGCACTTGAGTCTTGTCGACGGGACTGGCGAATCTTTCCTCCAGTTCGACATCGATGACGCGAGTGTGGAGACGGCTTTTGTCTTCGGCGAGCTTTACCGGCGGAACGGGGTATGGAAGTTCCGCGCGATCGGTCAGGGATACAAGACTGGGCTCGCCGGGCTGGCCACCGACTACGGCATCGACGTTGAGACTGAAGAAGCGGCCACGGCTGACGACGAAACCTCGACAGAGGGAGAGCACACAGAGGGAGAACCCACGTCTGCATCCGGCGGGGTTCTGGAACAGACGGAAGCCGACGATACCGCTGTCATGCAGGACGGTGGCGCAGTCGGCGCACAGACGGGTGACACCGCTGTCACACAGGAAGCGGACGCCAAAGTCGCCGATCCGAAGCCCCGGCGCGTCCGCATGGCCAAGAAGAAAATCACTCTGCCGAAGAAGCAGAAGGTCAATCTGGCCGACCACGACTCCTGGCAGCACGCACGGCTATTCTCCGTCGCGGGTCTGAAGAACGACAACGAGCGCGAGGTCCGGGCGACTTCGACCCTGCTGTCGGTCATGGCGCAGATCCCTGAGCTGGGACGTCGGCTCACAGCGCGGTTCAACGCGCCAGCTGGTGAGGTCCAGACTTTTGCCGAGGCGTCCTTCAAACACGGTGAGACCACGCTCCGTCCCGACGGCGTTATCCGTGTCGCCCGGGCTGGACGGATCTGGACGGCATTGGTCGAAACCAAGACTGGCGGTAACGCGCTCCGCCCGGAGCAGGTGACGGCGTACATCGACATCGCCCGCAAACACGGCTACGACGCGGTGATCACTCTCTCCAATGAGGTTGCACTGGATGGTGAACACCCAGTCGCGGTGGACAAGCGGAAGCTGGGTACGAAGGTCGCACTCCGGCACCTGTCGTGGGCCGAAGTGGCGCATGAGATCCATCTGCTGTGCCACCACGATGGCGTAGGCAATCCCGTACACCTGTGGATGCTGGATGAACTCCTCCACTACCTGCGGCATGACAATGCCGGGTGTCAGGGGTTCCAGAACATGGGGGCTACCTGGGTGCCGGTTCGTACGGCCATCAGTGAGTCCACTCTTCGTGCCGCGGATAAAAAGGCGATGCAGGTTGCTGAGAACTGGGAACGGCTCATCCGGCAACTCTGCCTGCGTCTTGGTGGCGAACTCGGCGTGGCCGTATCCCCCGTCCTGCGGGGAAAACGCGCTTCCGAGCCGGTGGTACGGCGCACTGAGACGGTGGATTCCCTCGTCGCAAACGGCAGGATGGGCGCGGAGATCCGGATCCCCGGAGCGGTTGGCACAGTCACTGTTACCGCCGATTTGCGGACCAGCAGGATCGAAACAGCAATCGAGATCGAATCCGCCGGCCAGTCCAGGTCGTTGAGCCGGGTGAAGTGGCTGCTCCAGCAGCTGGACAGCGCGCCTGCGGATCTGCGGATCGAGGCGTTGACTGCGAACCAGGCTTCGAGCACCTGCGAACTACTGAAGGACCTGCGGTCCGAGCCTGGACTTCTAGTTCCGGAAGGCAGCCTGGAGATCACCTCGTTCCGGCTGGCGAAGACTATCGCGATGGGCAGCAAGCGGGGTGCTGAGGAATCGGGCTTCATCCGAAGTGTGGATGCGGCTGTTGATGCCTTCTACCGCGATGTCGTGCAGAACCTGAAACCGGCCGCTGCGCGGGTGCGGAAGACACAGCCGTGATGCCGTGTTGATCATGGGAATCCCGTGGGACGAACCAGACAATTCTGGACGTGTGAATAGCATGATCCTCATGATCAACACGGCGAGTCTGACATGGTTGCGCCATGCCCCACCTGCGTTTTCCTTTCATCCTGCGCCCCATCGACAAGGTTGCGCCCTGGGGAAGTGAGACACCCTGCCTGCACTGGTTCGGCCTGACGGACGGCTGGTACGGGATTGAAGTCGGCGACCACGAACTCCTGCGCTACTCCGAACAGGCTTTGCAACGTTTGCGCGTGGAGGATCCCGGCGGCAGGGAACACCCGTACGTCGATTACTACGTCGTCCGCCTCTGGGAAGACATGCTCGAACTGCTCCCGACGGCGCTGGAAGTGGTGCCGGGTGACCTTGTCGATTTCATCGCCGACGACGAGTCGTTCACGTGGCCGGAGGACAGTCCGGCCGCTGATGCCGCGCTGAGCTGGCGTAGTGGCCACGTCCTGAACGGGAGCTACCTGAACGCGGCGCAGCACATCCGTTGCTGGCGTACAGTCCGCGCGGCTTCGGACGTGCTTACTGCGGACGTGATTACTGTCGCGTGGGAGAACCCGGCTGACAAAAAGTTCGAGTACGCCGCTCCGCAGACTGGCCAAGTCACCTTGCCGACACATGAATTCATCGATGCTGTACGGGAGTTCGATCGAACGCTGATCGCCGCAATGGGGGAGCGGGTCAAGGACCTGGAACGCACCGGCGGGCCGCCCGGTGTCGAACTTGATCTGCATCAGCTCGCGGCGGAGCATCGCGTACGGTCGACATCGCTGCAAAGTGCGTGGGACTTCACGCCGACGACCAATTGGGACGCTGTACGAGCCGGGGTTCATGAACTGAGGGCCCAGTCGACCGCACGCTAAGGAGCTGACCCATGGACTACATGATCGAATCCCCAGCCCAAGGCCAGGGCGCTGGAAGCCGAATGATGAGCGAGTTCATGAGGTGGGCGGGAGCCACACCGATGCGCCTGTGGGTAACGGCCTACAACGAGCAGGCCCTCCGCTTCTACCAGCGCCACGGTTTCCGGCCCACCGGTGAACAGGAGCTGTGGCGGGGCAGGTTGCCGAACGTACGTATGGCTCGTGATTCCTTGCGCGCCGAGGGTGCTGGATGATCGACTCATGCAGGTCAAACTCAAGAAGATCATGAAGCTCGCCGACGACTTCCACCTGGCCCTGGTCCGGACCCAGGACGGGGAGATCACTGTGCGCTGGTGCGGCGATCCGGAAGCCCCGCCCGGTTCGTACTTCATCGAATGGACAATCGACGACGACCTCCGCTGGGGTGAGAACACCAAGCCGGCCGCTGTCGAGGAGTCGGGAGCGTACGAAGCGGACGACCGCATCATCCTGCGGGGACGGCTCGACCTGGAACCTGACATGGCGTTCCTGGAGCTGTACGGCAAGATCATCCCGCTGGACATCGCCGTCGCCCCGCCCGAGAGCATCAGCGGCACCTGGGTCGAACTCACCGTCGAGCGGGAGAAGGCCGCGCTCTACCCGTACGATCTCGAACCAGAGGCCTGATGAGAAGCGTCGGTCT
This sequence comes from Kitasatospora sp. UYEF31, assembly GCF_057291755.1. Lineage (NCBI taxonomy): Bacteria > Bacillati > Actinomycetota > Actinomycetes > Kitasatosporales > Streptomycetaceae > Kitasatospora > Kitasatospora sp. UYEF31. Next base: position 139,816 of record NZ_JBXAWK010000005.1, on the reverse strand, counting down.
GAGTTCTGAAACGGGTGCCGAAACAGGCCCTGATCAGCGCGGCAGCGGATAATTCGAACGCCAGACCGGCGGGCACCGGTACGCTCACCCCTCATGGGAATTACCGTGCACGCGCTCGCCTACTATCCGATCAAGGGCTGTGCCCGTACCGAAGTCGAATCCGCGCAGGTCGGCGTGATGGGTCTGGCGCATGACCGGACGTTCATGGTCGTCGACGCGGCCGACGGGAGCTTCCGCAGTCAGCGGAAGCTGCCCGCGATGGCCGTGATCCGCCCCGAAGTCCTCGACGGCGGTACGGCGCTGCGCTTGTCCGCACCCGGTGTTGAGAGCCTCCGGGTCGAGGTCGATCCAGCCGGCGAGCGGCGTCCCGTCAGCATGTTCGACCGGCCGCTGGGGGACGCCGTCGACCAGGGCGGTGCCGCCGCCGAGTGGTTCTCCGACGTACTCGGCGCGCAGTCCCGGCTGGTCCGCGTGCCGTCGGACTTCGACCGGGACGGGTGGGGCGAAACCCCCGGCAAGGTCGCCTTCGCGGACGGGCACGCCGTACTCGTAACGTCATTGGCCGCGTTGGACGAACTCAACAAGCGCATCGGCGATGCGGCGGACCTCCACAGTGACCGCATCGGCGACGCCGCGGTCCCCATGGAGCGTTTCCGGCCCAACATCGTCCTGACCGGCAGTGACGAACCGCACTTCGAGGACCGCATCCGCAGCATGACCATCGGCGGCGTCGAACTCGCGTACGCGACCAAGGCCATCCGCTGCAACGTCACCCTGGTCGACCAGCCCACCGGGCGTCGCGCCGGTCCGGAGCCGATCCGTACGCTCGCGACCTACCGACGCGAACCCGAGTTCAAGAACGGCGTCAGTTTCGGGGCGAAGAACGCGGTCGTACGCAATGGCTCCCTCGCCGTCGGCGACGAGGTTCACGTGGGTGTCTGGGCCTGAGCTTTGTTCACTGGCTGAGCATTGAGCGGATGGACGTCCACGGCGAACAGTGGCGTCACGGGCAGGTGACAACCTGTGCCGCCCACGACAGTCCGCCACCGAAGCCGAGCAGCAGCACCCGGCCGCCGGACGGGATTTCGCCGCGTTCGACCAGCTTGGCCAGCGCGAGCGGCACGGACGCGGCCGACGTATTGCCGGACTCTACGACGTCCCGGCCGACGACCACGCTCTCCGGCAGACCGAGTTGGCGCACCACGGACTCGATGATGCGCAGGTTCGCCTGGTGGGTGACGACTCCGGCCAGGTCGGCGAGCTCAACACCGGCGCGGGCACACGCTTCCCGGGCTACCGGGGCGAGCTCGGTGGTGACCCAGCGGAAGACCGTCTGGCCTTCCTGGGCGAAGCGGGGTTGCCATTCGTCGACGAGGCGTACGGCGTTGGAGCGGGTGGGGTCGGAGCCCCAGACCACGGGGCCGATCCCGGCCGTCTCCGCGGCGCTGATCACCGCGGCGCCCGCACCGTCGCCGAGTAGGACGCAGGTGTTGCGGTCGGTCCAGTCGGTGATGTGCGACATCTTCTCGGCACCGATGACCAGGGCGTGCCGGGCTGCTCCCGCGCGCACCGTGTGGTCGGCGGTGGCGAGTGCGGTGGTGAATCCGGCGCAGCCGTTGTTCAGGTCGTAGGCCACCGCGCACGGGATGCCGAGACGGCCGGCGACCTGGGCGGCGGTCGACGGAATGCGGTCGATGGCGGTGCAGGTCGCCACGGTGACCAGGCCGATGTCGGCGGGGTCCAGGCCGGATGCGGCGAGCGCTTTGGCGCCGGCACCGGTCGCCAGGTCGGTCACTGACTCGTCTTTGGCGATGTGGCGGGTGGTGATCCCGGTGCGCTGGCGAATCCACTCGTCACTGGTGTCCACCATGGTGGCCAGCTCGTCGTTGGTCAGGATATACGACGGCTGATAGTGGCCCAGAGCGGTGATGCGGGATCCCGACACGGTTTGTCTCCTTGGTGCGGTCGCGGCAGTGCGGGTTGAGACCGCCCTGGTAGAGGCGCTGCGGGGGAATATAGCAACCGACCGATCGGAAGGTAAACAGCGCGTGTATGGCTACGATAGCGATCATGAGCCCACGCAGGTCCGCCGCCGAAGCCCGCTTGACCCGCGATCGGATCATCGATCGCAGTGTCGCGATCGCTTCAGTCGACGGGCTGGACGGGCTGACTATAGGGCGGCTCGCAGCCGACGTGGGCATGAGCAAGGCGGGAGTGCTCGGGCACTTCGGCACCAAGGAGGCGCTCCAACTCGCTGCTTTGGAGCGGGGATCGGAGATCTTCACCCGCGCGGTGTGGGAGCCCGCCGTGCACACGAGACCCGGTCTGACGCGGCTCCGCGCTGCTTGTGAGGCTTGGATCACTTACTTGGAGCGCGAAGGCGGTGCTTTCCCCGGCGGCTGCCTCTTCACCACCGTCTCGGTGGAGTTCGACGCGCGCGGCGGCCCCCTCCACGATGTGGTGGCCCATCTCTTCTCGCTCTGGCGCCGCCGCTTGATCAACGAGCTGCAGATCGCCGTCGACACCGGCGAGATCGCGCCGGAGACCGATCCCGAACAGGTCGCTTTTGAACTTGTCGGGCTCTACATGGGCCTCAACCAGGCGATCCAGCTGTTCGCCGACACGTCGGCCCCTGACCGCACGAGACGGGCACTCGTCCGACTGTTCGCGACAAGCTAATCGCGTACGGATTTGTCGGGTACGGGGTTATCGGGTACGGGGTTATCGGGTACGGGGTTATCGGGTACGGATTTGAGCCACGGGCAACGCCGGCTGTCCATGGCGTGGAGGACAGCCCGTCGCCCGACCTCACCAGCGCCACGTCGATCAGGTTGGTGTCAGACCCGCGCAAGCGCGACCGACAACCCTGAGCGGAACTTCGCCACCTCCGCGGGCGGCCGGGGTCCGGTGGTGAGGCGGCGGTCGAGCATCCGCAGTGAGCGGAGGGTGCGTACGGATCCGACGCTCGACGTCAGCGCCAATGCGGCGGAACCCTCCACGGCGGCTTCGACCGGCCGTCCGTCTGCGGCGTAGGCCAACGCCAGCCAGCTGCGGGAGAGTTGCTCATCCTGGCGGTAGTCCGCCGGCCAGGCCGCGAGCGCTTCGGTGAGCAGTCCGGCGGCGCGGGTCGGGTTTCCGAGGTGGAACAGGCAGTACGCCTCATGGGCTTGGACGTAAGTAGGGGTGCAGTGGTGTCCCACTGTCTCCGCGTCGTTGGCCGCTCCGGCCCCGTCGGCCTGTTCGACAAGCCGGTAGGCGGTCCGGAGGGCTGCGGCGCAGGCCCGGGAGTCACCGGCGAGCGCGTGGCTCTGGGCGCTGCGTACCGCGGACAGCGCACGGTCCCGGTCGCCCGCGGCGGAGGTGGACCACGCGGCGTCGGCCAGGTCGCGTGCGGTGTGGGCGTCGTGCCGGTCCACGGCACGGTGTGCCTGGCGCATCAGTACGTACGCTTCTAAAGATTTGTTGCCCGTCGCCCGGGTGAGATCGAGGGCCCGGCTCAACCAGTAGTCGGCGTCTTGGGCGTTGCCGAGGTTTTCCGCGGTCCAGCCGGCGAATTCCGCCCAGCGGGCCTCGACGTCCAGGAGGCCGATCCTCGTGCCGTCGTCGGCGTGCCGCTGGAATGTGCGGATCACGTCCATCTCCCGCGTCACCGACTCGTGGATCCGCAGCGGGCCGAGGGCGTTGTGCGCGATCGACAAGGTGTGGAGCAGGTTGTTCCAGTGCGGGACGAGCGCGGGGTCGACATCCGTCGCGCGTAAGGGTTCCGGTGTTGGTGCCACGGCGTCCTGCGGCAGCGTCCGGAACAGCGTTGTGGCCGGGATTTCGAACAGGTGCTCAAGGACGCGTCGGGTGTCCCGCTGCGGAGTTCTGACCAAGTCCCCGCGCATCCACCGGTCGAAGCTGCGTCGTGACACGAGCACATCCGCCAAACGCCGCTCGCCCGTACGGCCCGCGAGTTCGCGGGCGGCCCGCCCGAAGTGGACGCTGAAAGTCTCGACGGTGGTCCAGTCGCGTTCCTGCACCAGTCGCCGGAAGAGGGTGGTCTGTGTCATCGTCGCCCCTCTCCCCACCGTGTTGATCAGCCTACGCACTGTAGGACCTCATGATCTGGCGCAGCATACCGAGATCACCTAGTGGGCAGTGCTGCGCTGGTGAGTGCCTGCGGATCTCCGCCCCGTCTTTCCCAGGCAGACTAGACGCGGGGGTCCGCGAGGAGGGCCGTGCGGTTGGTTGCGACGTCGAACCCGAGGACCGGATGACCGAAGTCGTGCTCCGGGGTCATGAGTACGGGTTTGCCCAGTCCGTGGCCGATCGCCCGGAAGAATCCGCACAGGGTGTCGAGGCGCTCCTGGCCCTGCAACTCCCGCAGGTCGACGTCGAAGTCGATCGTGTCCGCCGACCGGGGCCGGAAGATCGCCAGGACTCCCGGTGCGGGCCACACCTTCAACTCGACTGAGTCCATCCCGGCGGTACGCGACAGCACCTCCGTCGCTGGGGGGAGCGGCACGGCCACGTAACCCTCGGCGTACTCCCACACCCACCCGCTCGACCGGACCAGGTCGAAGACCGCCTGCCAGTCGTCGACTGACGCGTCAGGGACGCACACATCAGCCAGCGAACCCATCGGATCAGGGTCGAAGAATTTCCGGACGTCATTCCACTGGAGATCCGGTGTCCCAGTCACTCGGCGCTCCGGCGCAGGACCAGAGTCACAAAGCCAAAGGTGTCCCGGTAGCCCCGCAACCATTCGGTGCGATGGTTGGCCGCGGCCGCGAGTGCGTCGCCGCTGTCCGGGCTCTGCGGGTGGTCCAGGCCCCACGCGGCGAGCGAACCGGTCCAGGACCACTCGTAGTCGTCCAACTCGTGGCGTGTGCTGACGTGCCCGTACACCGGTGTCCACCCGTCGGCGACGACCCGGTCCACGGTGGTGGCCAAGTCGGCGAAGTCGCCGAGCATGTCGATGGATTCCTGATCCGGTTCACGTGCCCAGAATCCGTCGCCGACGACGACACGCCCGCCGGGGGCCAGGTGCTTGGCCGCTGCCGCGAGGGTGGGGATCAGGCCGCCGAAAGCATGCGTGGCGCCCACGCTGAGCACGACATCGAAGGGGTGGGGGGAGGCGAACCCGGCGGCGTCCTGCTGGTGGAGGACGAGCCGTTCCTGAGCGCCGGCGGCCGTGGCTGCGGCACGGGCGTGTTCCAGGGCGACTACGGAGGTGTCGACTCCCTCCGCCAGCACCCGCGGACGGGCCGCCAGGGTGCGCAGCAGCCATTCCCCGCCGCCGCAGCCGAGGTCGAGTACACGTTCGTCGCCGTGCTGGACGGTTCGATCCAGTAGGCGACGCACCGACTCGTCGCTGAGCGGAGCGGGGATGGGGTGGTCGGTGTGCGTGAGCCTGGAGATTCGGTGGCGATCCATGCGCGCAGCGTGCCAGGGGCGGTCGTCGGTCGCATCTGCTTTTCGGCAGCGGCGGCGGGCTGTCACCGGTGCCGCCCGATTCGATCATGCGCGGAATGCTGTGGAATCCGGCCTTGGCGTCAATCGGTGAGTGCAAGGTCGCTGTCGGCCCGCACCAATCGGCGGTGAGTGCAAGGTCGCTGTCGGCCCGCACCAATCGGCGGTGAGTGCAAGGTCGCTGTCGGCCCGCACCAACTGGAGCTCCCGGCCAAAGTGGCCACAAAGTGGCCCTACTTCGGCGTACCTCCGCCACCTGGAACCGAGGACGCTGGAGGACGGTCAGGTGCCGGAACCCTGACCACCTGTTCGCGCCCTCCACTTCCGAACCATTGCGCCCGCGTCCGAGGCTTTGCGCCGCAGTCGCTGCGTGCTTGAGGTACTGAATGACATCCATACCCGACTCGGCGGCCTGGCTCCTCCTGCTGCCGACGGTTCCCGCAGGGCTTGCCGCGTGGCGGTACCGGCGGTCCGCCGTGGCGAACGAGGGCCGCGTCCGGGTCCTGGAAGACGCGGCACGGCTCCATGACCAGGCAGTACGGGTGCGGGACGAGGAACTGCGGTATCTCGCCGAGCACCGGGTGCCCGCACTCATGAACGGGCTGTGGCGGGGGCGGCAGGAGGAAGCCCCCGGGCTGTTGCACCCCCAAGAACTGGCGGGGACGCCGTTCGCCGAATCCCAGGAAGCGGTGCTCGCACAGTTCCGGGATGTGCGGGTGCAGGCGGTCGAGCGGGCCGAGGGCGCGGCGCAGACCGCGGTCAAGACTGTGACCCGGTCGATGCAGGGGCTGCTCAACGAGCAGCAGGGCGCGATCATCGACATGATCAACCGTCATGATGACGAGCGTGTCCTGGCCGACGCGAACGCGATCGACCACGCAGGGAACCAACTGGCCCGCCGCGCACAGGTCTTCGCCGTACTCACCGGTTCCTGGCCGGGCCGTCAGCGCGTCGCCTCCCCGATCCTCGACGTCGCCCGCGGCGGCGTGTCCCGGATCCGGGACTACCACCGCGTCAAGATAACCGGCGACCCGGGTGTCTCAGTCGTCAGCCGGGCCGTCGAGCCGGTGGTCCTGGCCGTCGCCGAACTCCTCGACAACGCAGCCCGGCACTCCGAGCCCGGCGCGGACGTCCACGTGTGGTTCGTCCAGGCCCACAACGGTGTGAGCATCGTCATCGACGACGCCGGAGTCGGCCTGAAGCCGGAGGACCGCGACCAGGCCGCCCGGCTGCTGACCGGCGAGAAGCCCGTACGGCTCACAGAGTTGCGCAACCCACCGAAGCTTGGATTCGCGGCGGTGGGCGTGCTCGCCGCGCGGTACGGCTTCCGGGTGAGCGTGGAGCAGGAATCGGACTACGGCGGCGTCCGGGCGGTTGTGTACCTGCCGCGGAACCTGCTGACGGCTGTTCCGGGGTTGCCCGCGGTCGCACCGCAGGTCGTCGAACCGCCGTTCGAGTTTGAATCTTTGAGTACGGTCGACCAAGCGGCACCTGAGGCGACTCGTGCGGTCGCTGAACCCCAGCCCGAGCTTGACCCGGACCCGGGTCCGGACCTGGACCTGGACCCGGGTCCGGACCTGGACCTGGACCTGGACCTGGACCGCCGCCCCGACGGGCTCCCGCAGCGCCGCCGGCACCAGCCGAAACCAATCTCCGCCCAGGACCACCCGGGCATGCAGACTCCCACCGCCCCGGGCCGCAGCCTGGGTGCGTTCGTCCGGGGACGCGAGGCCGCCCTGCGGTCGCAGACGTCCGATGAGAGGACCCCTGAGCAATGACGACCACCCCCGGCGCCGATCTCAGCGGGCTCGGCTGGATCCTCGACGAGCACCTGCTCCGCCTGCCGCACACCCTGCGCGCCATCCTCCTGTCCGCGGACGGTCTGACCGTCGCGACCTGCCGGGACATGGACCGCGACATGGCTGACCGACTGGCCGCCGCGGTCTCCGGCATGCAGGCGCTCAGCCGCGAGGCCGCGGAGTTCGCCGACTGCCAGGACACCCCGTGGGAACTGACGATGATTCAGTACGGGGGAGGTTATTTGTTCTTCATGGCAGCGGGACCCGGCACCTACCTGGCGCTGTCCGCAGGATCCGGCGCGGACGTCGAGGCCGTGTCCTACGCGATGGAGAAGACCATCGACCGCCTCGGGCAGGAGATGGCCTTGGCCGTACGGCCCACACCTGGACAAACTGGCCCGAACGCCGGGTCATGAGCCCGGCCCGGCGCGGCCGGGACAGCGGACTCGTCCGACCGTACGTCGTCACCGGCGGCCGGTCGGCCCCCAGCCGCAACCACTTCGACGCGATCACCCTGGTCAAGGTCCACAACGATCTCCCGCGCACTGGACTCACCCCCGAACAGAACCGCGTCCTGGACCTGTGCCTGCCCGGGGCCCTCTCGGTGGCGGAGATCGGCGCGCACCTGGACCTGGCACTCAGCGTCCTGCGCATCATCCTCGCCGACCTCATGGAGAGCGGCCAGATAACCACCCGGGCCACGATCCTGGCCGCCCGGAAGCCAGACCGACAGCTCCTGGAGGCACTCCTCAATGGACTCCGCGCCCTCTAGCCCGGCGATGTCCAGGCAGACCAACCCCGCGGCCGGAACCCACCTGCGAGGCGACGAGACCGCCGTCAAAATCGTCATCGCGGGCCACTTCGGCGTCGGCAAAACAACCTACGTCGGCACGCTGTCGCAGATCCGGCCGCTGAGCACCGAAGAGGTCATGACCGCGGCGAGCGTCGACACCGACGACCTGCGGGACGTCCCGGCGAAGACCCGCACCACGGTCGCGATGGACTTCGGACGGCTGCACCTCACGGACAATCTGGTGCTCTATCTCTTCGGTGCCCCCGGCCAGCCGCGCTTCCTCCCCGTACTCACCGATCTGACCCGGGGTGCCCTCGGGGCACTGGTCCTGGCCGACACGCGTCGACTCGGCGAGAGTTATCCGGTGATCGGGCGGCTCGAAGAGCTCGACCTTCCGTACGCCGTCGCCGTCAACGTCTTCCCCGGCGCTCCGGTCTACGGCCTTGAACAACTGCGCGAAGCGATGGACCTTGAACCGCACACACCGCTCGTCGTCTGCGACGCCCGGGACCGGGACAGCGCCAAGGCCGCCCTCATCCACCTCGTTGAGTACCTGCTGACCTTGCACCCGGAGCCTGTGTGATGACCCTTGTCCCTTTGTACGGCCCGGTGTTCAGCACGAACCCCCGCGCCGTGTACGCACAACTGCGCGCCCTCGGCCCGATCGCGCCGGTTGAGATCTCTCCAGGAGTCGCCGGACAGATCACCACCACCTACCGGTCCGCGCTGCACCTGCTGCGCAACACCCCCACCGTCTTCGCCAAGGACCCCCGTAACTGGGCGGCGCTGCGCGCCGGACAGGTGCCCGCGGACAGCCCGGCGCTGGCGATGATGCAACCCCGCGACAACGCGCTGTGGCTGGACGGCGAGGCGCACGCACGACTGCGCGGGTCCATCACCGGCAGTCTCGAACTGGTGGACACCCACGCCCTGGCCACGACCGTCACCCGCGTCGCGGACGCCCTCATCGACGGCATAGCCGGGCAGGGGCACGGTGACCTGGTCGCCGACTTCGCCGGGCCGCTGCCCATGCAGGTGCTGATCGAGATGTTCGGCAGTCCGCCGGACGTCGGCCGCCGCATCGTCCAGGCCATCGCGAAACTGTTCGACACGGCGGCGGACGCCGCGCAGGCCAACTCCGAGTTGGAGGCAGCGTGCCTGGAGCTGTGCCGGCTGAAACGCCGCCAACCCGGGGCGGACGTCACCTCCTGGCTGATCGCCCACCCCGCCCGGCTGACGGACGCCGAGATGATCCAGCAGATCCTGCTGGTGGTGGGCGCTGGAACCGAGCCGAGCTCCAACCTGATCGCCAACGCACTGCTGCTGATGATCGCCGACAAGCGGTTCGGCGGAAACGTCCACACTGGAGTCCAGCCCGTCGGCGAAGCCCTCGACCACGTGCTGTGGGAGGACCCGCCGATCTCGAACTACAGTCCCCTGTACGCCCGGGAGCCGCAGACATACGCTGGAGTCCGCCTTGAGCCCGGTGTGCCGATCCTTGTCTCCTTTGCTGCCGCGAACAGCGATCCCGCGCTCGCCGCGACCGCCGACCGCCGCGCTGGAAACCGCGCGCACCTGGCGTTCAGCGCGGGTGTTCACGGGTGCCCCGCACCGGACTTGGCCCGGGTCATCACGGAGACCGCCGTCGAACGCATACTCGACCGACTGCCGGACCTGACCTTGGCCTGCCGCCATGACCAACTCGTCCGGCGGCCGGGGACGTTCCACTCGGGCTGGACCGCAGTGCCGGTGACGTTCCCGACCACTGGCTAGAAGGCCAAGTACCTACCCGACCTCCACCTCATAACCAGAAAGCGAAAAACCATGACTGCTGAGACGCCGACCGCAGGCTGCCCCTTCCGCATAGACCCCACTGCGTCCGACATCCACGGCGAGGCCGACCAACTGCGCGCCGCCGGCCCCGCCACCCTGGTGGAACTGCCCGGCGGGGTCGTCGCCTGGTCGGTCACCGACTCCGGGCTCGCCAAACGCTTCCTGACGGACAAGCGCATCTCCAAGGACGCACACCAGCACTGGCCCGCATACAGCAACGGCGACATGCCGGAGAAGTGGCCGCTGCGGATCTGGGTCGACGTACGGAATGCCCTTACCGCGTACGGCACTGAGCACACCCGCCTCCGCCGGCTCATCGGCACCGCGTTCAGCGCTCGCCGCGTCCGCGAGCTCATTCCGGTGATCGAGCAGATCACCAACGACCTCCTCGACAAGATCGAGGCCGGCGAGGACCAGGTCGACCTGCGCGCGGAGTTCGCCTGGGTGCTCCCGCTCCTGGTCGTCAACAGGCTGCTCGGTGTGCCCGAGGACATGCACAACGGGTTCCGCAGCGCGATCAACGGCCTGTTCGCCACCGACCTCACCGAAGAGCAGGCGCTGACGAACGGCATGGCCGCGTACAAGCTGCTCGGCGAGCTTGTCGCGGTCAAGCGCGCGACCCCCGGCGACGACGTCACCAGCGGACTCATCGAAGCCCGCGACGAGGAGACCGGTGCCGGCCTGTCCGAGCAGGAACTGCTCGACAGCCTCATGCTGCTGATCGGCGCCGGGCACGAGACCACCGTGAACCTGCTCGACCACGCTGTGGTCAACCTCCTCGACAACCCCGGGCAGTTGGCGCTCATCCGCGCGGACAAGGCGGAGTGGGCCGACGTGGTCGAGGAGTCGCTGCGCCATCAGGCGTCGATCGCCAACATCCTGATGCGCTTCGCGGTCGAGGACATCACCGACGAGGAGACCGGCCTGACGTTCAAGCAGGGCGACGCGTTTGTCATCAACTACGCGGCGATCGGCCGCGACCCGGGCGTACACGGTGAGAACGCGGCCGACTTCGAGATCACCCGCGAGACCCGCCGTGACCACCTGGCCTTCGGCTTCGGCACGCACTTCTGCCTCGGGGCGGAACTGGCCCGCATCGAGGCGCGGATCGCGTTGTCGGCGCTGTTCGACCGTTTCCCGGAACTGACGCTGGCCGCGCCTTCGGACACGTTGCGCCCGGTGGAGTCGTTCATCTCGAACGGGCACCAGACGTTGCCGGTGGTACTGCGGTAGTCGGAGGGTGAGCGGGGGTTCCCCCGCTTGCCCGTGTCGACCAGGCTTCGGTCGACCAGGCTCCGGTCGACCAGGCTCCGGTCGACCAGGCTCCGGTCGATCATGCTCCACATGCTGTGGAATCGAGCGCAGGACAGCATTCCGAGCATGATCGACGCGGATCCCGGGGCACCAAGCGCCGTGGCAGCCCGCGAAACGCGCTGACTGATTCCCGCCAGCACATGTTCCCCGACGCAACATTGCTGGTGCACATGAACGAACTCGCAGGAAGAGTAGCCCTCATCACCGGTGGCAGCCGCGGCATCGGTGCGGCAACCGCCCGCAGGCTCGCCGAGTGCGGAGCCGACGTCGTCTTCACCTACCGGCCCCACCGGCACGGGCGTGTCGAGCACGCTCGGAATGTCGTGGAATTCCCTATTCTCCGCGCCGAACTGTTCGGCAGGCGCAGCGAGGGTACGGAGCGTCGCGTCCGCGTCGTTCACCAAGATCGGGAACGACTCCAGCGGCGTGATGTCAGGCTCTCTTTCGGCACCGGATGCGGCGGCTTCCGCCCGTACGATCCGCTCGACCGCACTGAGCAAGCGGGTCCTGACCGGCTCGTTGTAGGCCCGGATGTTCACCTTCAACTCGGCCTCGCCCGGGATGATGTTGCCCTTCGTGCCCGCGTGGAGCGAGCCGACGGACACCACTGCCGTATCCATGGGGGAGACCTCACGGGACACGATGCTCTGGAGGCGCAGCACTGTCGCGGCGGCCATGACCACCGGGTCGATGGACGACTGCGGCATCGATCCGTGGCCTCCGCGTCCGTACAGTTGTACGCGCAATCCGTCGGCGGACGAGAACGTCGGACCGGCGTGGCAGGCGAGCATTTCGGCGGCCATCGGGATGACGTGCTGGCCCAGGACGACGTCCGGCGTCCCGAAGCGCTCGAACAGGTTGTCGTCCACCATCGCCTGCGCGCCGTGCCCGATTTCCTCAGCGGGTTGGAAGACGGCCAGCACGGTGCCCGACCACTGGTCGCGGTTGTCCGCGAGCAGGCTGAGCGCGCCAAGCAGACACGTGACATGCATGTCGTGGCCGCACGCGTGCATCACCGGGACTTCGTTGCCGTCGGGGTCGACGCCGGTGTCCGTTGACGCGTACGGCAACCCGGTGTGTTCCCGTACGGGAAGGGCATCGAAGTCCGCGCGCAACAGCACCGTCGGGCCCTCGTTGTTGTGCAGCGTCGCGACGACGCCCGTCCGGCCGACGCCGGTGGTCACCTGGTAGCCGAGGGTTTCGGCACGGCGGGCCACTTCGGCAGCCGTACGGTGCTCAGCGAAGGACAGTTCGGGATGCGCGTGGAGGTCGCGGTAGAGATCGGTCAGGTCGTCGCGTATCGCGTCGAGCCCGGCGAGGATCTGCTTGCGTGCGGTGGCTGCCATGGGTCTGACCCCATAACTTCGGTGTGTCCTGGCCAAGGAGGCCGCTTTTGCATGACACGTGCAAGTTAGGACCACCTGCTCGGGTGACGGGAAGTCAGCCGGTGGGGAGTGCCGGCCCCGGGACTCCGGTGAACCTGAGTTTTCGAGGATCTTTCAACTCTTGACCTCCACCGGGACCGCGCGACCCCGCAGTGCCGCAGCCACGAGCTCCATCTCCACGAGAGTGCCGGTCAGGCCGTTTGCCTTCAGCTCGGCGGCCATCCCGCGCGCCTGAACCATGGACAGGTCGTGAACCTCACGGAGAGCCCTGTGTACGGAGATCAAGTTCGACTCCGTCTCAGCGAGGTGCAGCCGGGCCGTGCCGTGCGCGCTCAGGATGGCCTGCCGGATCTCCTCCGGAGTGGCCCCGCTGTCGTCCCAGCGGCTGGGGCAGCCTCCGCAGGCGTCCTCGGCGCTCCATTGAAGCTTGCCGTCGTCGATGAACTGACGGACGTCGAGGACCTGCACGTCTCCGCAGCCGGGGCATTGGGAAGCGAGCTTTGCGCCTTGGGATATCACGTGGACTCCTGGTAACGAGGTGAGCCGGTTCGAGGGTCTCAGCCGCCCACAGACGGCGGACACGATCAGTGGACCAACGGTAACCATGAGGGCAGCCGAACTACGCACACACGCACTTACGGCCACCCCGAAACGATGTCGCTCTAGAGTGCAGCCTATGAAAAGGCACCTCGAGTTCGCACGTCTGCACAACTTCCGCGACTTGGGCGGCTACCGCACCACCGACGGCCAGACGGTGCGCTGGGGCATCCTCTACCGGTCCGATTCGCTCGCCAAGCTTCAAGGTGACGACTGGGACCGCTTCCGCAGCCTCGGCGTGCGTACGGTGATCGACCTGCGCTATCCCTGGGAGATAGCCGCGAAGGGCCGCGTGCCCGAGCACGAGGACCTCGCGTTCTACAACCTCAGCGTGGAGCACCGCCCGTACGACCAGGCGGAGATCGACCCGACCCTGGACCCCTGGCGTTACCTCGCGGACCGATACGCGGAGGTCGCACTCGACGGTGCCAAGGAACTCCGGCAAGCCCTCGACCTCGTGGCCGCCGGGAGTGACCCGTTGGTCTTCCACTGCGCATCAGGCAAGGACCGTACGGGCCTGCTCGCCGCGTTGATCCTCACGCTGCTCGGGGTGCCGGAAGACGACATCATCGCGGACTTCGCCCTTACCGGACTGGCCACGGACCGCCTGCTCGCCGACTGGCAGGCCGCCAACCCCGACCGGACGATGAACTGGCCCGGCTACGGACGGGCACCGGCGGAGGTCATGCAGCTGGTGCTGGCGGACCTGACGACGACATACGGCTCCGTGCACGAGTACGCGGCGCGGCATCTCGGGGTCGACGAGGAGCTGATCACGCAGCTGCGTGCCCGGCTTCTCGAGGATTAGCATCTGCGGGATCTTCGTAGTGAGCCATTCTCAGGCGGTCTCAGCCTTCAGCTTCCCCACCGCAGACCTCCGACCGCCGTCGACTTCGTCATCAGTCGTCCGGAGCTCGCCGTTCCGGGCGCCGGTCTCCCACGCCTGATGCCACTGATGGACCGCCTGCCGGCTCACCCCCAGCAACCGCGCGACCTTCGCCTGCCCGACCCCCTGCCTGAAACAGGCCGGCGGCCTGGAGCCGCCGTACCTCCCGCTCCGCACGGTCCGGTTGCGCCCCACGTCCAGATCCCATACCTCCGGCACAGCAGAACCTGACGGAACGTCAAGGGTGCAGGCGAAGGTCAGTAGTTACTAATAAAGGTCGTAAATATTAACAAATAGGCTCTTTGGGTATTTTAGGAATTGCTGCGGACGTCAGGAGACCGCAACGGAATTTCTTGTGCTGAAGTGTGAACTGCGCGGCACGGACATACACGTGACGGCGTCGCCTGGTTCGGATGCTTGGTGCGAAACGCCCTGACATACCGGCGTCTGCTCGCCCACTGAACGGCCTGATGGATTATGCAGGGCGATCCGAGCGAATTATGGTTTTTGTTCGAGTTAACTGAAGTGAGGTGTGAATTCCATGTACCCCGGCCCCGCAATTCTGGCGTATACCGGATTGGAAAGTTTCACTGTTGGAGGAGTAGCGGCAGGAACGATTTTCCTGGGTCTGTCGCTGCTCCGACTGTCTCGGCTCTCCTGGGCTCGCTCGGCCGCGTCGTGTGACAGGAAGTAGACCGCTCATGCCGCGCGCCCGATGGCGACGTATGTCCTCAGGCTGGTGCGCATCGCTCCAGTGGAACGTGACGCCGGTGCGGGTGGTCTCCGCCGGTGCGGCAGCAGCACGAGCGCGTTCTGGTGGGGGTCATGGACGCCGACGGCCATCTGTCCGACGGCGCGGTGGCGCACGTGGCGCGCCGCTTCGCGGACCCGGCGGTCGGCGGGGTCCAACTGGCGGTGCGCATCCGCGACCGGGACAGCTACCTGACCAGGATCCAGGACTTCTATCTCTGGGCGGTGGCTGCGGTCACCCAGTTCGGCCGGGTCTCGACCGGCACGGTCAGCCTGGGCGGCAACGGGCAGTTCTCGCGGCTCACCGCTTTGGACATGGTCGGCGAGCGACCCTGGTCGGCCTGTCTGACGGAAGACCTGGACCTGACAATCACCATGGTGCTCTCCGGGTGGAAGCTGTCGACCACCCCGTTCGCAGCGGTCTCCCAGCAGGGTGTGCACCAGCTCCGGAGGCTGGTCAGACAGCGCACCCGCTGGTATCAGGGGCACACGTCCTGCGGGCGGCGGCTTCCGGAGATCTGGCACTCCCCGCGCCTGACCCACGTCCAAGCCACCGAACTGTCGCTCTACCTGTTGGTGCCCCGGGTGCTGGACCTGCCGTGGTCGATCCTGTGGCATGTCGCCCTGTTCAACTTCATCGCCCACTGCCAGGACTACTTCCTCTCCGACGCCAGCCTGCTGATGACCACGCTCAGCGTGGTGCTCTGGTACCTGATCAGTTTCGGGCCCGCCCTGGTCGCCACCGTCCTGCAAAAGCGCCGCGCCCCGGAGACGAACTGGCCTCGCGCGCTGCTGCACGGGCACTCGTTCCTGCTGATGAACTACCTGTTCTTCCTCTGCGCTTGGAAGGCGCTGTTCGCCATCGCCAACGGCCGCACCGAGTGGGCAAAAACCGCCCGCGAGCACGAAGCCGAGGCGGATCTTCCCCGTCCCAGGCGTGCCACCCAGGAGCAGCCTGTAATCACACCGACACCACTGGTGGACCCGACCGTCGCGGGCACAACCCTGTCCGTGGCGCTCGCCGGTGGATTCATCTTGTACCGCCGACGCAATCGCATGGGTGTGTCATGAATGAGGTGGCCTCGCCGAGCGAGAAGACGTCGGACGTCCCGCTCCCCGATTCGTAGACGGGCTGTCCGTGACCAGACGCAGGGCCGGACGGCGGGTCCACCGAGGGGTACCCGGGCGCTGCGGAACTGAGGCGCTCCGGCCCCGTGCGGGCGCTGGACCGGGCCCGCCCCGGCCCGACTGGCCGCAGACCATTCCCACGCGCCCATATCCGGGCCGGTACAGCACCCACAGACCGCCTACCGGCTTCCGGCTTCCGAGCTCTGAGCCCAGGCAAGATACCGACTCCGTTCAAGGAAGGCAGCCCGTGATGACCCACTCCCGCTCCCCCCGCATCGCCGTGGTCATCGGCACCCGTCCCGAGATCGTCAAAATGGCCCACATCGTCCGGCTGCTGGGCCCGCAGGCCTACCTGGTCCACACCGGACAGCACTACGACCACGACATGTCCGCCACCTTCCTGAACGAGCTTCCCGCACCCGAGGTCGTCCTCACCGATGTGGGCGCGCAGCCGCGCGGCCGACAGTTCGCCGCCGTCATCGACGCGCTGGGCGCGCACCTCACCGCGCAGCCTGCCGCCGCGGTGCTGGTCCAGGGCGACACCAACACGGCGGCGGCCGCGGCCCAGGCCGCCCACTTCCTCGGCATCCCGGTGATCCATGTGGAAGCCGGGCTGCGCTCGCGCGACCGCGCCATGCCAGAGGAGATCAACCGTCAGTTGGTGGGCGTACTCGCAGACTGGCACTGCGCGCCCACCCCCGAGGATGTGGAGAACCTCAAACGCGAGGGCGTCGGCAGCGAACGGATCGCCCTGACCGGCAACACCATTGTCGAAGCCACCAGGGATGCCGTTCCTCCGGCCGACGAGAGGGCAGCCCTGCTGGCACAGTTCGGCTTTGACCCCGACCGCTACATCCTGGCCACCATCCACCGGCCGGAGAACACCGACGACCCCGAGCGGCTAGCCGCGATCCTCCGCCAGTTGGCCAAACTGCCCCTGCCAGTGCTCTTCGCAGCCCACCCGCGCACCCGGGCCGCCGCCGCCCGCCACAACCTCCAGGCCGACTTCGACCGGCTCAGCCCGACCGGACCGCTGGATCACCGCACCTATCTGGCCCTGGCCAGCAGTGCCCGGCTGCTGGTGTCCGACTCCGGAGGCCTCCAGGAGGAGACCACTGTGCTGAAGAAACCGCTGATCGTGGTCCGCAACTCCACCGAGCGCCCGCAGTCCATCACCGCTGGTTTCGCCCACCTGGTCGCCCCGGGCCCCCGAATCGCCGAGGTGGCGCGCGCCCTGCTCGCCGACACCGGCCTGCCTCAACGCCTCGCCGCCACCCCCAGCCCCTACGGCGACGGCTACGCCTCCACCCGGATCGCCGCCCTCGCCCGCACCTACCTCGCCTGACCGGACCCATCCGACCTGGGCATCGCGCCCGGGCCAGGGACGAGCAGCTGCGCATCCAGGACGGCAGCTCGGAACTCCTCGCCGAGCGCACCGGTCGAGGACGCGTACAAAGCCTCCGCGGAGTTGTTGGTCGTCGGTTCCCCCGGACCGCCGAAGTTCGCCTGGCCGCCGACTGAGAGCGGGTGAATTCCTTATAGGTGTCTGCGAGTTGCACACTGCCGCCTGGGGCGGTGGTCGCCGCCAGCTCCAGCTCACTGGTGTGCCGGCCGCCGCGCGGACCTGCACGCCCAGCGCCACTCTGTGATCCACCGGGAACCGGACGTCCCGCCGGGTGATCCGCTCACCTTTGACCCTTGATGTCTGCGGGAAATGTCAGAGCCCGGCTCTACTTTGGACGAGACGGGGTCGGACTCGCGCCGATGGCAGCGGGGAACGGGCGGCGAAGCGCCACCAGTGACACCGGCCGATCACGAAGGAGAGGCAATCCCATGGACAAGGCACGTTCCAGTGACGGCACTGAGATCGCGTACGACCGGATCGGCGCGGGCAAGCCGGTCGTCCTGGTCGGCGGCGCATCGTGTGCGCGGGGGATCCACACGCCGCTGGCCGAGCTCCTGGCCGCGGACTTCACGGTGTTCAACTACGACCGCCGGGGCCGCGGCGACAGCGGGGACACACTGCCCTACGTGGTCGAGCGGGAAATCGAGGACCTCGGCGCGGTGATCGCCGCAGCCGGTGGAGCAGCGGCGGTCTTCGGCAACTCCTCGGGTGCCGTCCTGGCCCTGCGCGCTGCCGCCGCCGACCTGCCCATCACCGAACTGGCCGTGTGGGACCCGCCGTTCATGGTCGACCCGGACGCTCCGCGTCGGCAGCGTGCGTACGCCACCCAGCTCACCGCCCTGCTCGACGCCGACCGTCGTGGTGACGCCATGGCGCTGTTCATGACCAGCGTCGGACTGCCCCAGGAGATGATTTCGGGGATGCGCCAGGCACCGATGTGGCCGGGTATGGAGGCCGTGGCGCACACGCTCGCCTACGACGCCGCCGTGATGGGTGACAGCACTCTGCCGGACGACCTGGCCGCTTCCGTCAAGATTCCCACCTTCATCCTGACCGGCGGTGACAGCGGAGCCTGGGCAGATGCCGCAGCGCAGGCGCTCATTGGCGCACTGCCCGCCGCGCGGCACCGCACTCTGGACGGCCAGAATCACGCGGTGGCCTGGGACGTCCTCGCTCCTGTGGTCACGGAATACCTCAGCCGCTGAAACATGAGCTTCGGTGCCGAGGGCGGCACCGACGACTGGCTGGACGTGGTCGAGCGTTCCAGTCGCGCCCCGGACGCTGAAGTCCGGTGTGACACCGACCGGTAGTTGGCCAGCCCGATCAGTAGGTGGCCATCGCTCCGTTTCGACTGCCCAAGGTAGCCCTAAGCGCCTGTCGGAGTCTCAACTGCTCAGCGCAGTTCTGTGACCCGCGTCACATCCGACTCCTGTCAGCAATCGGAGCGCCGTCTCGTTCAAGGGGCACACGAACGAGACAGGAGCAACGTCATGAAGCACCGCATAGTCGTACTCGGCGCCGGATACGCCGGGGCCTTCGCCGCCGGAAACCTGGCCCGGCGGCTCTCCCCCGCCGACACCGAGATCACCGTCGTCAACGCCGTGCCCGACTTCGTCGAGCGGATGCGGCTCCACCAGCTCGCGATCGGCCAGGACTTCGCGGTCCGCAAGCTCGCCGACGTATTCGCGGGCACCGGGGTGCGGCTGCGCCTGGCATGCGTCACCGGCGTCGATCCCGAGCGCAGGACCGTCGCTGTCACCGGCGAGGACTGCGACGGCGAGCTCGCGTACGACACGCTTCTCTACGCGCTCGGCAGCTCCGTCGCCCACCATGGCGTCCCCGGCGTGGCCGAGTACGCCTTCGACGTGACCGGCCGGTCCTCGGCGCTGCGACTGCGCGAGCGCTTGGCCGGCCTGGGCGAGCGCGGCACCGTGCTCGTCGTCGGGGAGGGGCTGACCGGCATCGAGACCGCCACCGAGTTCGCCGAGTCCCGGCCTGACCTCTCGGTCGCACTCGCCGCCCGCGGCGAACTGGGCGCCTGGCTCTCCCCGAAGGCCCGCCGCCACCTGCGCCAGGCCTTCGACCGGCTCGGCATCACCGTCCACGAGCACACCGGAATCGAAGCCGTCGAGCCGACGAGGGCGATCGCTGCCGACGGTGCGTCCATCCCGGCCGACGTGACCGTGTGGTCGGCCGGGTTCGCCGTGCACCCCATCGCGGCCGCCAGCGGCCTGGAGGTCGCCGGGACCGGCCAGATCGTCGTCGACCGCACCATGCGCTCGGTCTCGCACCCGGACGTCTACGCCGCCGGTGACTGCGCCTACGCGATCGGCGAGAACGGCCGGCCGCTGCCGATGTCCTGCGCCTCGGCCGGCTTCACCAACATGCAGGCGACCGCCGCGATCATCGCGCGCCTGACGGGTAGCGAGGTCCCGACCACCGGGCTGAAGTACTACGGCAACCACATCAGCCTCGGGCGGCGGGACGCGATCTTCCAGCTGGTGGACGGGGACGTCCGATCGAAGTCCTGGTACCTGGGCGGCCGGACCGCCGCGCGGCTCAAGTCGAGTGTGCTCAAGGGGGCCGGGTGGGGCATCGCCCACCCGACCTTCGGCATGCCGAAGCGCAAGCGCCGCCTGGCCACCGCACCGGACCGGACCGGTGTACGGGTCGCCGCATAGCGTGTCCCGCATGGATACCGTCGCCGTCGATCGATTCGAGGCCGGCCGGGGCCGGCTGGCCTCGCTCGCGTACCGTCTGCTCGGCTCGGCCGCCGACGCCGAGGACGCTGTGCAGGACACGTTCCTGCGCTGGCACGCTGCAGACCACGAACGGGTCGAGGTGCCGGAGGCGTGGCTGACCAAGGTCGTCACGAATCTCTGCCTCGACCGGCTCCGCTCGGCGCACGCGCGCCACGAGCGTGCGGCCGGTGAATGGCTGCCCGAGCCACTCCTCGAGGGTGACCCGATGCTAGGCCCGGCCGACACCTTCGAACAGCGCGAATCGGTGTCCTTGGCTGTACTGACCCTCATGGAGCGCCTCTCGCCGGTCGAACGGGCCGCATACGTCCTGCGTGAGGCCTTCTCATACCCCCACGCCGAGATCGCCGGGATCCTCGGCATCACCGAGTCCGCGAGCCAACAGCATGTCCACCGGGCCCGACGCCGGGTCACCGCCGAGCGCCGCGGGGGCGACGAGGTGGACCCCGCGTCCGCGCGCCGGATCGTCGAGGAGTTCCTCGCCGCCGCCACGTCGGGGCGCACCGAACGGCTGGTGGCGCTGCTCACCGACGACGTGACGGCGGTCTCGGACGGCGCCGGACTGGCCAGGCGGCTGCTGCGGTACAAGACGCGCGAGCGCGTCGCCTCCTACGTGCGGGCCGGCTTCAAGGCCACGCCGGCGAAGCGGCGGCTGGCCGGCGGCTCCCTCGCGTTCCACATCGCGCTGGTCAACGGCTCCCCGGCCGTCCTCGGCGTGATCGAGGACCGGGTCGTGGGCGCCGTGGTGATCGAGGTCAGTGCCGGCAAGGTCGCGTCCCTGCGCGGCATCGCCGCCGCGGACCGGCTCGCTCGCCTCAACGAAGCCTGGCGGCAGCACGAACCTGACGCGCCGGTCATCAACGCATGGTGACCAGAGCTACCCGAGTCGGGTGACCTGAGTCGGCGCGAGGACGGCACCTCTTCGATGCCGATCCCAAGGTCGTCAGCGCGGCGGTCAACAATCCTGCCCGCTCACGCTGCCGGTCATCAGCCGAACCAAGAGCCGGCAAGTCGAACCATCCGGTCGGCATCGACCTCATAGCCGATCAACGGGTATCCCGGATCGTCGCCTTCTGCTGTCATCAGCACCGGCTTGCCCAGCTCACGACCTACGCTACGCATGAAAGCGCACAAAACATCAAGACGTTGCTGGCCTTGCAAATCCACGAGAAAGACGTCGCAACAGATCTCCTCGACCGTGAACGGCCGGAAGAGAACTTCGAAGTCAGGGGCGGGCCAGACTCTGACCGTTGCGAAGCTGTGGTCTGTACGGGCGAAGAGGTCCTCGGCTCGGTCCGGCAACGGAAAGGTAGTCGCTGCATCGTCCAGTGAGTACTCGACAGGCCAGCCGCGCAGACGCACGAGGTCAAGGAGAGCCTGCCAGTCGGCCATCGAGGTCTCTGACACGCACACGTCCGGCACCGTCCCGTTCTCGTACGGGTCGAACCACTCCTTGATGTCATCCCACAGCAGCTCCGGCATCGCACCATGCTGCACGTCGGCCCGGGTTGCCGCATGCGAGTTTCCATCGCGACGCCGTGTGCTCAACAAGCCGCGGTGCTGAAGCACTCCGCCAGGAACTCGCGCAACCCGTACGGCGAAACTGTGGCCGAAGCCCCGAAGCCCCGAAGCCCCGAAGCCCCGAAGCCCCGAAGCCGGAGTTCACACTCCACTGTCGACAGGACCCCCGCTGCGTGGCGTCACCAGTCCCGACTCATAGGCAGCGATGACAAGCTGCGCCCGGTCGCGGGTGCGCAGTTTCCGCATGATCCGGCTGACGTGCGTCTTCGCGGTGAGCGGGCTCAGCCCGAGGTTCTCCGCGATCTCCGTGTTGTTGAACCCCCGGCCGACGAGGGTGACGACTTCGCATTCGCGCGCGGAGAGCCCGTCAAGACTGGCGGTCACCGGCGGTTCCGGGGGAGCGCTCAGCACCCGGGAGATCAACCGGGCGGTGGGGCCGGGGGACAGTAGTGCCTCCCCGGCGGACACCGTACGCACCGCAACGAGCAGATCGGCCGGGATGGTGTCCTTCACCAGGAATCCGGACGCCCCCGCGCGTAGTGCCTCCACGATGTTCTCGTCGGTGTCGTATGTGGTGAGGACGAGGACCTTCAATCCGGCGAGGGCGGGGTTCTCCGCGATCAGCCGGGTCGCTTCGATGCCGTCCAGCTCAGGCATCCGGATGTCCATGATGATGACGTCGGCCGGGGTGGCACAGGCCAGGTCGACGGCCTCCTGGCCGTTTCCCGCCTCGCCGACGACGTCCATGTCCGGGGCCGATCTGATGAGCATCGCGAAAGCGCTGCGGACCAGGGTCTGGTCGTCGGCGAGCAGTACCCGGATCATGCGGAGTCCTCTCGGATGCTGCGTGCTGACAACGGCAGTGCCGCCGTCACTTCGAATCCGCCCAGCTGGAGCGGACCCGCCCGGAGGGTGCCGCCGACACTGCGGGCGCGTTCGTGCATGCCCACCAGTCCGAAGCCGGAACCCGAAGTGCCGCCGGGCGGCTTGCCGTTGTCAGTGACGCTGACGTGCAACAGGCCCGTACGGGATTCGACTTTGACGGTGGCCCGGGCACCGGCGCCGGCGTGCCTGGACACGTTGGTCAGCGCTTCTTGCACGATGCGATAAGCCGCTGCTGCGACCGCCGGTCTGACCTGCGCGGATTCGGTGTCCAGCGTCAACTGGGCCCCGGCGCGGCGGGCGAGGGCGGGCAGCGCGGCGAGATCGGGGAGGGGGCCGTCGATGCCCGGCGAGTCGCCGTGGCGCAGGACTTCCAGTGTGGTCCGTACTTCGGCACGCGCGGTCCGGCACGTGTCGGAGATCCCGTTGAGGACCTCGGCGATCGCTGCCCGGTCGAGCTGCGTGGGATCGGTGTTCAGCACATGGGAGGCGACTGAGGCCTGCACGCCGATCAGCGTGATGGAGTGGGCCAGCAGGTCGTGCAGGTCGCGGGCGATGCGCAGGCGCTCCTCGGTGACCTGACGGTCAGTCAGTTCCGCGTGGGCCAATTTCGCGCGTACGGCGCGCTGGCGCTGGATGCGGACGTTGATCCCGAAGATGAGCACGGCGGCGATCCAGCCGGAGACACGCAACGTCTCCAGGGCACTTCCGGCATTGGAGATCCAGTTCGCGCCCACCGTGCTGCCGATGACCGTGAACCCGCTGAGCACAGCGCGCCGGGGTGGGACGGAGACCGCATAGCTGTAGAGCACGGCCATCGATCCCATCACCGCTGCGGTGTGGGTGTTTCCCAGGGCGTGGTAAGGCCCGATGCAGGCGACCATGACCACCAGTGCCACCGCCGGATGCGACCGCCGCCACACCAGAGGCAGCTGTCCGCCGAGCAGCAACGCCCAGCCCAGTGCGTCCGGTCGGCCGCCGTCGCCGGGGATCACCGCCATCAGTACGGAGGAGGTCATGATCGCCAGGGTGAGCAGCGCGTCGTTGCGCAGGACGTGCTGTGCGTCCGCCGGGTTCCGGCGGATCGCGGCGGTGATGCGCTTGCCCAGGGTGGTCACGTACACATCCTCGTGGAAATCGCTGCGTCGATCATGTACAGAAGTCCCTTGTGGAGATCGTCAAGGGGCATTCTGTACATGATCGACGCGATTGGCATCGACGTGATCAGTTTCGAGGTGATCGGCTGAGCGGGCCGGGCCACCACACCTTGCGGCGCAACAGCAGCGACGCCGCGGTGACCAGGAACGTCCGTACGATAAAGGTGTCCAGAAGGACGCCCACCGCGATGACAAAGCCGAGTTCGGCCAACGGCACCAACGGCATGTTCATCAGTACGGAGAAGGTCGCGGCCAGGACGACACCCGCCGAGGTGATGACCCCGCCGGTGGAACGCAGTGCGCTCAGTGTCGCAACCTCAGGTTCCGCCCCCGCCAAGGCTTCCTCCCGCATCCGGTGCATCAGGAAGATGCCGTAGTCGACGCCGAGGGCGACAAGGAAGACGAAGGACAGCAGTGCGAGTCCCGGATCGGTGCCGTTGAAACCGAAGAGCGATCCGAAGACCAGCCCGCCGATGCCCAGCGCCGCGCCCCACACCGCCACCACCGCGACGACGAGGATCAGCGGGGCGACGAGGCTGCGCAGCAACAGGATCAGGATCAGCGTCACCGCGACAAGCACGATGGGGATGACAACTTTCCTGTCCCGGCTGTTGGTGTCCCGCAGGTCGATTTGCTGCGCACTGGGGCCACCGACGTAGGAACCGTCGAGTGTGGAGCGCAACGCCTTGATGGTGTTGGTTTCGCCTTCGGATTCCGGCGGGCTGATGGTGGTGACGAAGAATTCGGTCCAGCCGTCTCCACTGCGGCCGGTTTCCACCTTCGTGACGCCCTGGGTGGACCGGGCTGCTGCCTGGGCCTTATCTGCCTTGCCGGTCGGCGAGATCACGGTGACGGGCCGGCTGCTCTGCTCCGGGAACGCCTTGCCGAGGGTTTCCATCGCGGAGATCGACTCGGGCCTGGTGCTGAAACTGTCCTCCTGCTTGAGACCGCCCGGTAGTTGGAGGACACCCAGGGCGAGAGCTCCGAGCAGCACCACACCACCTACCAGGACTGCGGTGGGCCTGCGGCGCACTGAGTTGCCGGTCGCGGCGAAGATGCCTTTTCTCCTGGGTTCGCTGCCGAACTTCGGGACCAGCGGCCAGAACACCCGGCGGCCGAGGAGCACCAGCACCGCGGGCAGCAGCGTCATCATGGCGAACAGCGCACACAGCACACCCACCGCGGCGATCGGACCCATGCCCCGGCTGCTGTTGAGGTCCGCTGCCAGCAGGCACAGCATGCCGAGGGCCACCGTGCCGGCTGAGGCGAGGACCGCGGGCCCGCACTTGCGCAGCGCGGTGAGCATCGCCTCGTACGGGTGCTCGGTCCGGCGGAGCTCCTCGCGGTAGCGGGCGATGAGCAGCAGGGCGTAGTCGGTTCCCACCCCGAACACGAGGATGGTCATCACGCCGGTGCTCTGCCCGCTGACCGAGACGCCGAAGGCCCGGTTGAGGCCGTAGGTGATGCCCAGGGCCAATGTGTCCGCCGCACCCGCCGCCAGGAGTGGCAGCAGCCACAGCGTCGGGCTGCGGTAGATGACGATCAGCAGGACGGCGACGACGATGACGGTCGTGTAGAGCAGTGGTCCACCGAGTGCGGAGTACACCTCGGTTGCGTCAGTGTCGAACGCGCCGGGACCGCCGACCTGGACACTCAGCCCGTTGATGTCAGTGGCGATGTCGCGGATGCCTTTGACGAAAGTGGTCCGCGCCTTTGAGTCGTTGCCGGGCCCGGTGCTGGAGAGGGGATACATCAGCGTCGTACCGTCGGTGGACGGGACGCCCTGCGGGGGCTTTCCACCGGAGAGCGGGTAGGCGGCCGCGATTTTGGTGACCTGCTGCTGCGCCGTGCCCCGGTCGGCGTCGGTGAGCCCGCCGTCGCGGTGGTAGACGATCACGAGGTCGGTGGACTCGCCGCCCGGGAGCTTGTCCTGGATCGCGGCGACCTGGGTGGAGTCGGCGTTCGCCGGGAGGTAGGAGGCGACGCTGTCCTTCTGCACGTCACCGAGTTTGCCGGAAAGGGGGCCGACGACGGCGATTACGGCGATCCAGAGGACGAGCACGAGCCAGGGGAGTTTGCGGCGGGTGCGTGAGGTGCTGCTTGGTGGCTTGGTGTTTTTCGGAGTCTCCAGCGTTGTGGCCCTCATGTGCGGGGTCCCCCTCTTTGGACGGTGGTTGATTGCATCTATCGTCCGGGGGCTGAGCGGGGGATCTGTCGGGCTTGGGGGCGAGATGTGGGTTACTCCCGGAGGGGGCACGGGGGGACTGTTACTCCCGGGGGAGTAGTGGGGGGATTTGGGATTGCCCGGCACGCCGTCGAAGTCGCCTCATTTGAAGGCCTCAACGGACTCAGCATCGGCCGGCTGGCCAGTGATCTCGGGCTCAGCAAATGCCGAACGGGCCGGCGTCCCGGTTGGCCGGTGCCTGTTCATCGACGACAGTTACGCCAACGTCACAGCGGCTCGTGAAATCGGGATGGCCGCCGTCCACTACCGCCGAGTCGAAGATCTCCGCAGTGCCTTGCGGTGCTGATCCCCTGACTGAGGGCCTACGGGTGACCAACATGGCTCAGTCCGAGTTGCACCACACCAACACCCCGGGGCCGTCCGGAGCGTTCACCGGTACCCATGCTTCGTGGTCCTCGTGGATCCGGCTTTCGTCCAGCCGCCTGGCAAGGGCGGCGATCCGGTCCGTGCGGGGACGGCGGCATTCCAGGGCGATGGCGACGTGTCCGTCGACGGGAGTTGAGGCGCCGGGATGACGGGTGCGGTCGGCACTACAGCCCAAGCGTGTTGACGCAGTCCTTGCAGCGGTCAGTCGCCGCGCGGCTGGTACTCCCTTCGGTCGCCTGCGCTGGATGGTGCCTGTTGATCCGTCCCAGCCGGCATCGTGAACATCCGGGGCTGTGCTCGGCAGGGCTACCCGAAGAGAACGGACCAACTGCATAGACCGGAGAGATGTGGTGGTCAAAACCTACGGATGACCACCACATCTCTCCGGTCTGTTCAGTTGGCGCAGCGGCGCTACAGGTCGCCTGTCGGCGACTCCGCCGAGGGTGCCGCCTGGAACTCAGCGGTCCTGCGGGAAGAACTTTTTCCGACAGTGACCGGCAGGCGATCCTCGCCCGGACCGATGAGTTCAGCGCGCCGGCCCGGTCTACCCCTGATGAGCACCACAAACTCGAAAGGCCGACCATGACCGACGGACAACTGCTGCCCCAAGCAAGGCGAACACCCGTACTCACCCTGACCCCGCCGCTCACCCGCGCCGACGTGCCGCGACTCTGCGGTCGACTGAGCGCACTACCCCCAGGCGGCGCCGTACTCATCGACGTCAGCGCGGTCACCGCACCCGACGCGGACACCATCGAGGTCCTGGCCCGGCTTCAGCTCACCGCACGCCGTGCCGGACACCGTATTCACCTGCGCGGCGTAGGCCGCCGGCTCGACGGCCTCCTCACCGTCACCGGCCTGGCCGAAACCGTGGGACTACCCGTTGATCCGCGCGGGCAGGCCGAACACCGGGAACAGCGAGGCAGTGTCGAGGAAGGAGTTCAGCCCGGCGATCCGGCCGTCTGAAATCTCCAGGACCTGCAACGCCCACGGCTCGTGGCCGCCGTCGGGACTCGGGCGGTACTGACCGAAGGCCGGGCAGCCGTTGGCCATCGTCGCGACCAGCCGCGAACCGCGGCAGCCGACTCCCACCCCGAGCATCCAGGCGCGGATGTCGGCATGGCCCCGGAACCACAGGTCGTACGGCGGCATCGACAGCGTCGCGTCCTCGTGCAGCAACGCGGCGAGGGAGTCCATGTCGTACGCCTCGAAGGCGCTGACGTAACGGGCGAGGAGCGCGCGGTGCTCCTCGTCCAGCGGCTTCCCGGCACCCTCACTTGCGGCGAGCGTCGAACGCGCCCGCTGCAACGCGCTGTTGACCGAGGGCACCGAAGTCTCAAGCAGCTCCGCGACCTCGTCGGCCTTCCAGCCGAGCACCTCACGCAGGATCAGCACCGCCCGCTGCTTCGGCGCCAGGCGCTGTAGCGCGGATATCAGCGCGAGCCGTACGGACTCCCGCCCGACGGCCACTTCCGCTGGGTCACTCGTCTCCGGCAGCACCCGGCCGTCGGGCACAGGACCGATCCAGGTGACCTCGGGCAGCTCCGGGGTGAGCGGCGAGGACGCAGTCGCCGCGCTGGTCAGGTCCATCGGGCGGGCCCGGCGGTTGGTGCCCTTCAGCGCGTCGAGGCACACGTTGTTCGCGATCCGGTACAGCCACGTGCGCCACGAGGACCGGCCTTCGAAGCGGTTGTGGCTGCGCCACGCGCGGATCATGGTCTCCTGTACGGCGTCCTCGGCCTCGAACAGTGAACCGAGCATGCGATAGCAGTAGCCGGTCAGTTCGATGCGGTGCTGCTCAAGGCGCTGTTCCAGCTCGTCTGGCGCGAACGTCACTGTCGAATCACCCATGGCGACCCCCCGTAGACCATCGGCGCGGACCGCCGTGGAGCGAATCATAAATTTAGGGCCCGGCACCGACACAACCGCCCAGTGGGCCGCGGAGCGGGCGGTTTCGCAGAGGTTCAAAAGAAGTTCCCGCCGGACCGATGAGTTCCACCGCCCATGCCGGTCCACCTCCTTGAAAGCAGGAAACCCCGCACAAGGAGACCCGGATGACCCAGCTCACCGCACCCACCGCCGGCCGCCCCGCCCAGCAGGTCCCCGGGCGTCGGCTTGAGATCACCCTGCGCGTAGTCCAGACCGTACTGGCGCTGTTCTTCGGGTTCAGCGCCTACGCCAAACTCATCGCCCACCCGTCGGCCGTGGAGGTCTTCGACAAGATCGGGTACGGCGACTGGTTCATGTACTTCACCGGCGCCCTCGAACTTGCCGGTGCCATCGCGCTGTTGATCCCGCGACTCGTCGGCGTCGCCTCGGTCGCGTTCATCGGGCTGATGGTCGGTGTATTCATCACCCAGCTGGTCTTCCTCGACAGTGAGAACCTGGCCACCCCGGTGATCCTCATGGTCCCGTTCGCCCTGCTGGCATGGGCCCGTCGGGCCAGGACCGCGCAGTTCATGAGTGAGCTGCGGGCGCTGCCGCGGCGTGCTGCCTGAACGGGGGCACCTTGCGGCCGGGCACCACTCGCTCGACCACTAAGCAGCAGCTGTGTCGGAGCTGGCAGTTAGGGTGCCCGGCATGGAGCAGAACAACTACGCGGTCCGCGCGGCCATCCCGTCCGTCGACACTTACCGCCACCTGCGCGGGGCCGCCGGTCTGGGGGCCAAGCCGGTCGAGGCCGCCGCCATCGGGCTGCCGAACAGCTGGTTCGGCGTCACCGTCCACCACGGTGATGAAACGGTCGGCATGGGTCGCGTCATCGGCGACGGCGGCTGCTTCTTCCAGGTCGTGGACATCTGCGTCCTCCCGGAGCACCAGGGCCGGGGCCTCGGCAGGCGGATCATGACGGAGCTCACCGCGGAGCTTGAACGCCGGGCCCCGGCCGGCGCGTACGTCTCGCTCATCGCCGACGGTGACGCCAAGTTCCTCTACGAGAAGTTCGGATTCGTCGAGACTGCCCCGGCGTCGGTGGGGATGCACCGGCTGGTCTGACAGCGGGAGTTCACGGTTTTTGCAGTCGCACCAAGGTTCCCTTGGTTTCCGCGGTCAGGATCCGGGCCGTCGCGTCGGCGTCGCCCCGCCGCACCGCCTCCACGAGCGTCGCGTGCGACTCGTCGCCGTGCCGGGGGTCCTCCGTACGCAATCCCAGCAACTCGACCAGGTCGATGGGCCCCTGCCGCAGCACGGGCGCGAACTTGGCGAAACGATCAGCGAGTACGGGAGTGTGCGCGGCGGCGACCACGGCCCCGTGCAGGGCGATGTCCGCGTCGACGAATGCTGCGTCGTCGTTTCCGTCAGCGGCCTTACGGCGGCACTCAAGCGCGGCGTCCAGCATCGCGATGTCCGCAAGGGCCCGGCCCACCGCGCGAACCGCGCGGCTGAGTCGGGCGTACGGGATTGTGATGCGTCGTGGGCCGTCCCTTACCTGCCCATCGACCCCGCCGACCTGGGCCGCGACTGCGAGGCGGTCAGCCGCGTCAACAACCAGTCGGGCAGGGCGGGATCGCCTACCTCCTGCAGACGCAGCACGGCCTGGCCCTCACAAGAGGCCGGACGCGGGAAGCCGGGCACAAGAGGCCGGGCGCGGGAAGCCGGGCACAAGAGGCCGGGCGCGGGAAGCCGGGCACAAGAGGCCGGGCGCGGGAAGCCGGGCCGTCAGCGGTGTTCAGTTTTGGCCGGTGCACAAGACACGGCCGTCAAGGATGGGGAAGACTTGCCCGCCCGGGGCGGGTCAGCCCCGAATCCCTGCCGATGGCGGCGTGCCTTTGGCCGAGACAGCTGAGGAGCTTCATGAGCAGCCTCAAGATGGACCTCAAGAAGACCAATAAGCAACTCTTCACCGCCACGGTGGCGCCGGCCCTGGTCGAAGAGCCCGAGCTGCCGTTCCTCATGATCGACGGTACGGGAGACCCCGCCGAGGAGGCCTACCGGGAAGCGGTCGAGGCGCTGCACACCGTGGCGTACACGGTCCGTGCCACCTTGAAGAAGACCGAAATCGTGGAGTTCTCCGTACCGCCGATGCAGGGCCTCTGGTGGACGGCCGCGGACCACGGTTTCACCTACGGCACCGACCGCGCGCGGTGGAACTGGACGATGATGCTGCTCCAGCCTCCGCACGCCGACACTGGTGTGGTCGATGACGCTCTTACCACTGCGGGCAAGAAGAATCCGGGCCTGCCGGTTGACCGCGTACGGCTGGAGACCTTCGGTGAAGGACGGAGCGCCCAGATCCTGCATGTCGGACCGTGCGACACCGAACTCGCCACGATTGAAAGGTTGCGCGAATTCCTGAAGGCCGAAGGTCTCGCGGTGGCCGGTCGGCACCATGAGATTTATCTGTCGAACCCGAATCGTACGGAGCCGGAGAAGATGAAGACCATCATTCGGTATCCGGTGCAGGCGATCGGCTGAAGGGCCACACACTTTCCTTGCCGCGCGAAGATCGGTGTAGCTGGACCAGCAGCGGATTGAACCGTCGCTTGCCAGATCGCCCAGGTGCCCATCTTCGTCACCGATGGCTTCTACCAGGCACAGGTTGTGGAACCCCAGCACGGTTTTGGGGCGCATCACCTTGGTGCCACTGCCCTGTACGCGCTCAACGCGCTGGAATTGAACGGGCCGATGACCTCCGGCCAGTTGTCAGTGCGCACCGGGCTGACCACCGGATCGCCGACCTCATCCAGAGCCGCTCACCCGACGAACTCGCCGTGCTTCTGGAATACTTCGCGCAAGCCGCCACTGCTTTTGCGGAGGCCACCGAAGAGATCCGGGCCGTACGGAAGAACTAATGCGATCGTCCAGCTCCGGCGTGCCCACCACCGGCGGCCGGCTTCAGGCGTTCCTCACCGCTGATCGGGGCTGCGTTAAGTGGTTGCTACAGCAGAAGCCTGCCTGCTGAACTCCGTACATGATCGTGAAGGTGAAACGGCTGCCGATCACCGAACGGTGTTCACGGCACTTGGCCCCGATCGTTGCCTCGTGCGCTGTGGAGACCGGTCCGTGGTGAGCCTTGATGTGCCATCCGGCGCATTCGGCTGGTTCTTCGGTCATGACGCCGTGCTCTACCGCCTGAGTTCCGATGGCCGGGTTGTGGTGAAATCCTCCTTGGCTGGCAGCCAGGTGCCGACGCTGGACCTGGGCGGACATGTCACGGTCGCCGATTGTGTTGTACGGACCGGCATGTACCGCCAACCATGCCGGGGTGTACATCAATTCGAGCAGGGCCCGCCTGGCAGCGGCCGGCTCTGTCTGGGCCAGCGACCTGCGCACAGCGTTGCCACGTTCGATACCGTGCCGACCCCGGGTGAGGTGCAGCCGAGCACCAGGCCGCGAACCCGCTGCGGGTGACGGGCCGCGAGCCACTGGGCGATGCGTCCGCCCATGGATGTCCCGTAGACGTCGGTTTGGTCGATGCCGAGATCGTCCAGTACCGCGATCACATCCTCAGCGAACCCTTCAGTGCTGTACGGCTCGTCGGGTTTGTCACTCGCGCCGAGGCCCCGGTAGTCGAGCGTGATGGTGCGGTGGGAGACGTGGAAGTCCTTGCGGACGTGATCCCACCAGTGGTGATTGTTCGCCTGACCCGCGAGCAGGATGAGCGGGGCACCGTCGCCCTGCGTCTGGTAGGCGATATGGACTCCGTCGGCGGTCTTGGCGTACGGCACGGGGGTGTCCTCTCCCTTTTGCTGGTGGTGAGTCAGTCGGACCGGGGTCGTGGGTGCCCCGTACCGGAATCGAAAACCTTGGCACCGGACGGTGCGGAGCCGACGGACACCCTTATTTCAGAAGGTGCGGATCAGCCGGCGGATAAGGGCCTGGCGCTGGTGTGACCGGAACCGCGTGCGACGTCCGCGCCGCGTCAACCGGTGGACGGCGCTATTCGGAGCGCCGAGATGGGCTGGGACCTGGTGGGTCGCTGGTATCCGCGGTGGGTTCCGCTTTCTGGAGTCTTCGCCCGACAGACCCACCGCGACCGGTGAACCCCGTCGCGCGCACCATCCGACGATCCTGGACCTTGAGCGGGATTTTGCGGAAATCCGTGACACTCCACTCAAGATCTAACCTGTCGTACGGGTCACCGCACCGCTCCGGCCGCGAAGTCCGCCGCCGTCCACGCCATCCCCACCGCGCCGTCGATCACGGCCTGTTCGGCCAGTGGCCCGACCGCCGCGTCCGCGAACGCCGCTTCGTGCGGCCCGCACGCGCCGCCGCTGATGTCCAGGACCGGATGGATCGACGGCACGACGTGCGACACGTTCCCCATGTCCGTACACGCGAACGGGCCCCGTCGCACCGGCGCGGGGCGGCCGAGCGTACGCGCGTTCGCCTCCCACAGCGCCACCAGCCCCGGGTCGCCACGGAAGTCGAGATAGTCAGGCTCGGGGCGGACGAGTGCCACCTCGCAACCAGTCGCCACAGCACCCGCCAGGAAGCACGCTTCAACGCGTTCCCGCAGCTCGACCAAGTCCTCGGCGGCCAACGCGCGGATCTCGTACTCCGCCGTGGCGCGATCCGGGATGACATTCGGCGACGTGCCCGCGCCGGTCGTCACACCGTGCACCTTCCACTGCGGCGGGAGTTGCTGCCGCAGCAGGCCGAGCGCGACCTG
The DNA here is from genome assembly GCF_057291755.1 of Kitasatospora sp. UYEF31. Taxonomy (NCBI): domain Bacteria; kingdom Bacillati; phylum Actinomycetota; class Actinomycetes; order Kitasatosporales; family Streptomycetaceae; genus Kitasatospora; species Kitasatospora sp. UYEF31. The sequence goes on along the minus strand of NZ_JBXAWK010000005.1, from coordinate 106,932 downwards.
CGCGACCGTCAACGCATCAGCCGCGTTGCGGCCCTCGTGCGGATTGAGACTCGGATGTGCGGCCTTACCGGTATAGGTGACGGACAGGGTTCCGAGCGCGAACGACGTGAAGTCAGACATCTCGAACGGGCACGGATGCACCATCATCGCCGCGTCCACCCCGTCGAACGCTCCGTCCGCGAGCAGCAACGCCTTCCCGGCACCCCGCTCCTCCGCGGGGGTACCCAGGACCAGCACGGTCAGCCCGAGTTCACCGGCGAACGCGGCCAGCCCGAGCGCCGCCCCGATCCCGGCCGCCGCGATGAGGTTGTGCCCGCACGCGTGCCCGAGTCCGGGCAGCGCGTCGTACTCACACACGATCGCAACCGTGACCGGCCCGCTGCCGATGGTCGCGCGGACCGCGGTGTCGAGACCGTGCGCCGGAGCGGTCACCGCGAATCCCCGCGCCGCAAGGATCTCGGCGCACCAAGCCGCGGCCCGGTGCTCCTCGAAGGCGGTCTCGGGATGCGCGTGGATGCGCCGGCTGAGATGGAGCAGGTCGGCCCGCCGCGCGGTGATGTGCTCGCGGATCGCGGTCTTCAGCAGGTCGGTCGCCACTACATCGGTCACGGTGCTCCTGTTCGGCCGGCCCGGCGGGCGGGGTTCCTGAGTCACCGAAAGATAGCTTAGCCTTACCTAACTTAGAAATCAGAGGGTCGCGTACGGTCCGCAGGCACGCGAGCGGGCCACCGGTCGGTTCCCGCCGAGCTGATCAGCGGATTTCGACCCCGTCCGCGACCAGATTCTGCTTCAGCGCCAGGAACCCCGCCTCATCCATGTCTCCCCTGCCGGATTTCATTCTGTTGATGTCCTCAAGAGTCGCCTTCGACGTGATCGTCAGGCACAGGACACCGTCGAAGGTGCCGCCCCAGTAGTAACTGGCAAGCACACCCTGCTCCCTGGGGACGCTGCCGCACTTGTTCGCATCGTGTGTGTCGTCGAACTTCTCCACGACCCGCCACCGGGCGCGCTGGCCGTCACAGGAGCCGACGCCCAGGAATTGATTGCGCTCTGTCTTGCGCAGGGAGCTGAGACAGCCGCCGCGACTGGCCTTGGCGGTGTCGTCCGGGGAAAGCCAGTCTTTTGCCAGGACGACCACAGTCGCGAACACGATGAACAGTGACAGGAATCCGACCTTCACCAGTCACTCGGGTACCCGGTGTCTACGCCGGGGTGCGGGGGCCTGCTGGTCAAAGGGGTTGCTCACAGCACTACCTCGTCTTCGCCGCCGGGGGTGCGCAGGGCACAGCGAACCGCCGGTGTGGGAAGGAAACGGGCGGCTGCTGCGAGCGCAATTAGTTGATCAAGCGCGCACAGTAGTGGCGCCTGGTCTTCGGCGGAAAAGTGAACTTCTGTCGGGTTGTTGGGGGCACCGGTCCGTTCGGGATCGGCGTGCTCGAAGGAACTCGGCGGGGTCGCCGTCCGACATCGCAATTAGCCCTCAGGCGACTGGGAACCTCCTACTCAATACTTGACAAAACGGGTGCGCTTTTCAGCCCGCCTGCATGAACATCCACCGGTGCCCTTCAACATCGGCCGTACGGTAACGCTGTCCGCCGGGGCCCTCCTCAAGGCTGGAGAGCATCGTCGCCCCGGCGGCACGGGCGCCGCCGGTGGTCGCGGATCGACGCCACCTCGCCCTGGGCTGAGGCGTGCGTCCGCTGCCAGCAGCCGGCTCACCCAGCTTCCGGCCGTCCTCTGACGGCCGGCCCGCACACCGTCATCACGTTGTGACCAGCACATCTACTTGATCATCCGGACTTTGAAACCGCCCTGGACTCTGTTGCGCAATTCCCAGGCCGGCCTGGTCGAATCAGGAGGAAATAAATAGACTCAGTCCGCAGTGTCCGAGGAAGAGGATTTAATCCTCGCTGATTCGCGACTGAGGGAGATCGCCGCATGTCCAGTCAGGACGACGATGGCGGCGATTGCGATAATACGGACGGACACCCACGTCGCGGTAATAATAGATTCCTGCAGTGGAGGTACGTTCTTTAGCTTTTCTGTTGCGTCAACGACGGCTACCAGCGGAATCGCCAACCGGAACGGAAGGCCGCGAAGTCCGTGGTTCCTGCCCAAGGTTCCGGCCAAACCCAAAAGAGAGCCGAAGATGCACGCGGCCAGAGACCAGGCGACTGTCATGGAGAAAAAAGCAGCCCAGGAGGTGTGTGTAGATTTCCCGGATGGGTCGTTCAAGTTCGATTCCTGGAAATCGCCCATCGCCAGTTGTGACAGATAGTAGGAGATCACAGTCACGATCAAAGAAGCAGCTGCCAGGGCGGCCGACCTCATTTTGATGGTCTGCGTGAGACCTACAATGAACGCCAAGGCGGCCCACAGCCATCCGGAACTCAGGAGGAGATGCGCCACATGGCCGACCGGACCGTCGGAATCACGAAGAAATGGTCCGGAGATCCCGAGTATTACACCAGTCGTCAGTGCCGCGACGAGCACCTGGGCTTGACGAAATGAAGGGGGCGAGGTGCGCACAGGATTCCTCTCCGATTTTCGGCGGAAGTGAATCAAAAGTTTTCGGAAACCCTGAAATTTACTCTACCAACCCCTGGCGTTCCGGTTCGGACATTGCATGAAGTCGCAGTTCAGCGTGCTGGCCGCGCGGGCATGGCAGGGAACGCACAGCTCGCGTCACAGGCCCGCCGGAAGGCCGGCCGGAGGACGGATCCTCCGGTCGGCCTTCCGGCGGACTGCACAGTCATTTGTTCAAGAACGCCGCACTGCGCGGTCCGTCATGAACCCGTGTGGATTGAACGCCTAGTAGGTGGCCCAGTAGGCACTGCACGAGTAGGCCCATCCGCCGTTGGCCCCGCTGTACGACCAGCTATTTGCGTTTGCGTAGTGCTTGTCGTTCACCGAGCCCATAATGGTCGTTGAGGAGTGGTACTTCGACGGGTGGACGTAGTTGGACCAGCAGCCTTTGAGGGCGCCGGACGGCCCGCTGCCGTAGTTCCAGGTGCCGCCACCCACGCTCTTGACGGTCCGCGCGGACACCGAGCCGTTGAGGGGAATCTCGACAACTCCCCACGCCTTGGGCATTTCTCCGTTCGCGCCACGCAGGAAGCCCGGGGCGTTCTGGCTGGAGGAAACGGGGGCGGCTGTGGCGTACGACGCGGTTCCGGCGAGAATCAGAGCGGCGGAACCGACCGCGACGGCAGCGCGGCCAAGCTTGTTCAGAGACACTGAAATTCCAATCGTGTGAAGGAATTCGTAAGTGCACTTGATTAAGCCGTCCGGACGCAGCAGATCCACTGAGGTGAAGTGCCGCTCGGAGTGAATCGAAGGTATCTCTGCCATTACCGATGGTCAATGGTGAGTTTTCACAACACAAAACGGCAAAAGAGGGACAGTGATACTCAAATCGCCACATCTGCCGGCGATGTCCTGGGCAGATTTGGTCGAATATTAGGCATTTCAGCTTACGTATTCTTTGCTTAACTGACTCCGCTTTTTCCATTTCGATCATTCTTTTCCGGCTATTCGTGATCTCCATCGCCTTGATCCGTTGGTGGACGATCAGCTGCTGCACGGTCTGCCGTGGCGGGAGGTGGACAGGTTCCGCGATCGGGACAATGACCATGGCCGCCTGGACACCTGGGTGATGCGGCGAAACCGGTACTTCCCTCGTTTCATTCGACATGCGGCGCGCCGCCTCCAACCGTTTAGCGAACCCGGTAGTACAGATGCGTAACCCCGACTCCCTCGATGACCGTCGGATCACGCAGCTCGATCGGTGTTCCCTTCAAGCTGTCGAAGAAGCGGATTCCGTCGCCCAGCAGCACCGGCACCAGATTCACCCGTACTTCATCGAGCAGGCCCGCGTTCAGGCACTGCTGCGCGATGTCCGCCCCGCCGACGCCGATCCAGCCGTCGCCCGCGATGGCTTTCGCCTGGGCTACCGCGCTTTCGACTCCGTCGCTGACAAAAGTGAAAGGCGCATCGTCGCGCGGCCAGCCGGCGGGCACATCGTGGGTCAACGACCAGGACCGGCGCGCCCAGCGGGTGGTTGCCGCCCCAGCCATCGGTGAGGTCGAACATCCGGCGGCCCGAGACGATCGCGCAGATGTTGGCGAGGGTCTCGCGCAAGTGTCGCGCGCTCGCTTCGGACGTACGGAAGGTCATGTCGGGCCGGGCCGTGGGAGTTTCGACGTCGCCGTTGTCGTACCAGTCGAAGAGGTGGTCAACCCCGTCGGACGGGTCGGCGATGAAGCCGTCCAGAGACATCGTCATTTCGGCAAAAACCTTGGCCATCGGTCTGCTCCTTTTGGGTCCGGAAACCAGTCGCCTGGAGTTCGCTACCGCAAAACAGGGAACCTGATGCGTTCCTTGTCCGGGTGAGGGCTTTTTCGATCACCGGTGACCTACGGGAGTCGGTCGGAGGTGAGCGGCGGTCACTGGAGGGACGTGGAGGTGGGGAGGCACGGACGGGGGTGGCGCGATCCTCTGCGGGCAGTTCCGCCCACCGGGTGCCGCGAGGGTTCCGACTCCGATCAGCGAATTCTTTACCGCTCTGTGGCTGGCAAGCTTTGTTACTCACCCGTACTTTGATGTGCGCGCAACAAGCTCGTGATCCGCAGCACAGGCCGTTCCGGTGTAAATCGACTGACCTGCGAGGAGATCATATGAAGCTGTCCTGGAGACGAATGCTCGCCGCTCTCGCGCTGACGGTGGCGGTGATCGCGACGCCGACTGTGGCCAATGCCAACACCAACGCCGCTGCCCAAATCGCAGCAGCCCCGAGCAGCGGGTGGAACAACTACTCCTGCAAACCGTCGGCCGCCCATCCCCGCCCCGTCGTGCTTGTGCACGGCACCTTCGGCAACTCGATCGACAACTGGCTGGGCTTCGCCCCGTACCTGGTGCAGCGCGGCTACTGCGTCTTCTCCCTCGACTACGGCCAGTTGCCCGGCGTTCCGTTCTTCAACGGTCTCGGCCCGATCGCCGACTCGGCCCAGCAGTTGTCCGGCTTCACCGACCGGGTGCTGGCGAGCACCGGAGCCGCCAAGGTCGATATGGTCGGCCACTCCCAGGGCGGCATGATGCCGCGTTACTACCTGAAATTCTTCGGTGGTGCGGCGAAGGTGAACGCGCTGGTCGGCCTGGCACCGGACAACCACGGCACCACACTGCTCGGTCTGACCAAGCTTCTGCCCTACTTCCCGGGCGCGGCCGAGGCCATCCACGGTGTCACTCCGGGCCTGGCGGACCAGATTGCCGGATCGGAGTTCCAGCGCCGCCTCAACGAGGGCGGTGACACCGTCCCCGGCGTGCGCTACACGGTGATCGCGACCAAGTACGACGAGGTCGTGACCCCTTACACCTCGCAGTTCCTGTCCGGCTCCAACGTGCGCAACGTCAAGCTCCAGGACCTGTGTGCCGTCGACATCTCCGAGCACGTGGCGATCGGCCTGACCGACCGCATCGGCTGGCATGAGGCCGCCAACGCCCTCGACCCGGCCCACGCCACCACGACGAACTGCCTGTCCGCGTTCAGCTAGCAGGCCACTGAAAATCCAGGCCGGGCTCGCGACGCCCGGCACGCCCCCCGCCGCACCGCGCAGCGGCTCCGGCGGCGACTTGACCGTTGTGCGCGGGAGGCACCGCTGGGGCCGCCCGCACACAACGGTCAAGTCGCCCCGGAGCGTGGCCCAACCAACGGACTTCGACAGGCCAGCGCTTCAGGAAATTTGTGGCTGATCCCACCCACTCAGGGGCGAGTCCCTGCTGCACGTTCACCAGGCCAGCGGCGATGCCGTGACTGTGAGCGCCACGCTCTCCAGCCACGAACGACGACCTACGTTTAGCGACGAGGGAATGGGCAGTCTTTACGCAGGACGCGGTAACGGGTCGGCACTTCCGGTGTCGGCTCGAACTCGCCACAGAGAAGAGGGAAACTGATGTACATAGGTATCGGTACGGTCGTCCTGATCATCATTGTTGTGCTTGTCGTCATGTTCATCCGGCGCCGCTGAACCACCGGTCTCCGGTGCGGTGACAGCGCCGTCCCCGCAGCGCATCTCAGCAGGGCATTCCCCGCTGGCCGGGTTTTCGACGGCCGCCCCAAGGGCGGTGACCGGCCAGGGGGCACCCCTGATTGCGGCAGTGGCCTCCGCGGCCCGTACCGCGGGCAACGCCGCAGGGTGCCAAGGTGCACCCGGTCCCTGCGGCGTACGGAGCCGCATCGCAAGGTCACTGTTGGCCGACGGCCTCCAGTTCCGCGAGATCCTCAGCGTTGAGTCGCAGCCCGGCCGCCGCCACGTTCTCCTCCAGGTGCGCCACCGAGGAAGTGCTGGGAATCGCCAGCACAGTTGGTGACACCGCCAGGATCCACGCCAGTGTGACCTGGACCGGCGTGGCGGCGTGCCGGTCGGCGATGCGCTTGAGCTTTTCAACCCACGGGATCCTGGGGTTGCTCAGCGCCGGGCACACTGACGAGACGTCAGCGCGCCAGCTCGGCATGTCACTTCGCGCTTACCGTCGGCGCGTCGCCGAGCTGATGACGAAGCTCGATGCCGCATCGTGTTTCCAGGCCGGCATCCGGGCCCACGAGTTCGACAACGCGATTTCCTGTACTCCGTACGGCCGTTCCTTGATTTTGAGACGCTGCCCCCCGGACCTCGACTCTGGGAGGCAGCACATGAAACATCCGGTATCCGAGCTCGACGCCCGCTACAGCATGCCTGACGTGCCGGCGACGGACTGGGCCGTGGCACGCGAACTACTGCGCGCATCCGAGGTGTTCTGGCTGACGACGGTCCGGCCCGACGGCCGTCCGCACGTCACCCCGCTGCTGTCGGTTCTCCTGGCGGACGTGCGCTACTTCTCCACCGGGCCCCAGGAGCGAAAAGCTGAGAATCTCGTACGGAATCCGCACTGCGTCCTGACGACTGGCTGCAACACCCCCGGTGCGGGCCTCGACCTGGTCGTCGAAGGCGATGCCGTACGGGTGGACGACGATGCGCAGCTCCTGTCACGGCCTTCGGCTTCGGCAAGGGGCAGTTCAGTCAGACGCGGTGGAGTTTCAGGTCGTGAGCAGGATTGTGGTGACTCGAGCAGGATTGTGGTGACTCGAGCAGGATTGTGGTGACTCGAGCAGGCTTGTGGTGACTCGAGCAGGCTTGAGAAGGGTCGAACATGCTTGAGTAGGGTTGAGCTGAACCGGGCAGTTTTTGCGCAAGTGTTCTGAACGACCTTCTGGAGTGGTGCCGCCGTGAGTCCCCTTCCCCCTGACCCCACGGTGCTCCACCCGATGCCGGAGCAGCCGCGGGTGGTGTTGCTCACGCCGCTGGTGAAATCTCCGCTGATCGAGGTGGGGGAGTTCACCTACTACGACGATCCGGACGACCCGGCCGCGTTCGAGACCCGCAACGTGCTCTACCACTATGGGCCGGAGAAACTGGTCATCGGGAAGTTCTGCGCGCTGGGCGAAGGGGTGCGCTTCATCATGAACGGCGCCAACCACCGCATGGACGGCCCGTCGACGTTCCCGTTCCCCATCATGGGTGGCTCGTGGGCGGCGGACTTCGACCTCATCACTGGTCTGCCGGGCCGTGGTGACACGGTCGTCGGCAATGATGTGTGGTTCGGCTACCAGGCGATGGTGATGCCGGGGGTCCGGATCGGGCACGGCGCGATCATCGCCTCCGGCGCGGTGGTCACCGACGATGTGCCGGACTACGGCATCGTGGGTGGCAATCCGGCCAAACTCATCCGCACCCGCTTCACCGCACCGGACGTCGCCCGGCTCCTGGCCGTGGCCTGGTGGGACTGGCCGACCGAGCACCTCACCCGGAACCTGCGCACCGTCATGTCCGGCGGCATCGACGAACTTGAAGCCGCACAGCCGGTGTAGTGCAGCCGGTGTAGTGCACCTGGTGTAGCGGGTTCGTTGTAGCGCGTTCACGCGTGATCGGGGGGTGTTGGGTGTCGGAATCCGACACAACACACCCTTCCATTATTGGTTCCTGCGGTAGGTCAGGCCCAGCGACGGACGGTTCGCGTACTGCTGGAGGATCTGCCGCACCGTATCGACTACCTCGGACCCCCGCGTGCGGATCTGTACCGGCGTCACCGGGACCACCACAAGCCCGGCCACCTGCATCCGCTGCGCCTGGTCGGCGGCGTCCTCCCGGTCCGGGCCGACCTTGTCGAACTCCACGACCACACCCTCCCGGGCCCACAGTGCGTCGGTGCGGCACAGGAACACATCGCCCGTGGTGAAGAGGTCGACGTTCCACAGCGGTTCGGGCAGCCCGGAGGCCAGGACCAGCCGGCGGAAGTCCGCCGCCGGCAGCGACCGGATACCCGCGCCCAGCTCGTCAAGGACGAGGTTCACCAGCGCCCGGCCGCCGCGTGGCCCGGCGCGGACTTCGGCGACGAGTTCCTCGACCGGGCAGCGACCGCGCTGCACGGCTTCTACGACGGTCGCCCGCACCTTGTCCTCCTGGGACAGCCGACGGCAGGCGTCCACGACCGATCGGGCGTACGGGGCCAGGGGAAACCCATCGTGCTGCCACGCCTGCGGCAGCCGGGCGGTCCGCTCCCACACCACCCCGGGCAAGCCCTGATTGTTGCGCTCCCTGGGCACCAGGAGATGCACGTCAGGGCTGCGCGGGGTGTACTGCAGCCCGGCGAACTCCAGCGCTGTCAGCCCCGTCAGCATCGCCGCAGGACCGGCGTGCAGCAGTGCGGCACGCACCAGTTGACGCCGCGTCGGCGCGCCGGACGACGGCAGGACCACCGTCGGGGCCAGGCGCTGCCATGTGCCGCTCCGCAGTCGGCGGCTGCGCAGGCTGGGGGTGATGCCTGCCTGTTTCTGGTCGGCGACCGTGAGCAGACCGTCCTGTGCGGCGGCCTGCTTCTCCAGCCAGAGTCTGCGGTCGGCTTCGTCCGATGGTTCGCCCGTCATGGTGGCGACGATAGGGGGCGTACGGTGCGGTGGTCGACCATCCAGGGAAGTCCACCCGTACGGATGGGCCGGTTGGCGTCCTGAATCGCCGCCGCGCCGGTCATAGCAAAACCTATTTTGATCAAGGGGTGTCAGAAGTCGGAATCCGGCAATTGTCACTCCATCATCACCGGCGGGGTGGTGCCGCAGCCTCGCCGGTGCGGTAGCCGTCGGCGGCGCCAGCGGATCCTCCAGGCCCGGTTACTGTTGGCAGGCGATCCACCGTCGGCCCCTTGGAGTGACCTGTCATGCGTCGTACCGTGCCCGCCCGCCGCCAGTTCCGACGTACCTCTGTCGCGGTGTTCGGTGCCGTCGTCGCAGCGGTCCTGGCCACGTCGTGCGGAGGGTCCGCGCAGGACAAGGCTTCCCCCGCGGCGTCAGCTCCGCCCGCGGTGACCCCTTCGGTGACCCCTTCGGTGACCCCTTCGGTGACGTCTACGGTGCTCCCGCCAGTCAAGGCCTCCACCGTCACCGACGCCAAGGCCAAGGTCGCCTACGACCTGCCCGTCGGCTGGAGCGCCCAGGACCAGGACAAACTGCTCGGCTTCTTCACCTCAGTCGCCGGCGTGGAGAAGAAACCGGGGGCTCCGAAGAACGCGCCGACGGCGATGTACACCGTCGGCCTCCTGGACGCCAAGCTGTTCGCCGCGCAGCAGACCGACCTGAAGGGTGCCACCGAGCAACTGGTCAAGCAGTTCGCTGAGTTCTTCTACCCGGCCGAGGGCACGGACGTCGTCGTGGGCGACGCCGCGGTGAAGGTGGACGGCCGCGCGGCCTGGACGACGGCCATCCGCGTGGAACCGAAGAACCCGGCCGACCCGAAGATGCTCATGCGCGGCACGGTCATCACCGACGGCGACCGGCGTGTCTACACCTTCACGGTGGCCCAGCCCGCGGATACCAATCCGTACCTGACCGATCTCGACGCGATCGCCCGGTCCGTGCGGTTCAGCTGACCGGCCGACTGGTTTGATCTTGAGTGGGGAGTGACGTCACAGCGTCACTCCCCACTCAAGTCATCGCGCCGGCAGCGTGGGTCCCGGCTTCCTGAAGCAGGTGCCGTATAGAAAATCATGTCCGTCGCTACGCCTCCAACTTGCCGCCAAGACCGCAGAGTGACCGAACATTTCTCATACGTGAGAAAAATTCGATCGCGACCGGTACGTTGCCGGATCAGTAACTGAATCCGCACAGTAGGTGGCCATGACCGAGGACCTCACCTCGGGCCGACCCGGGGAAGACACCCGTACGCGCACACCGATCCTCGAAGAAGTCGTCCTGAAACCGGGCGAACCGGTGCCGCCGGCCAGCGTACGGATCGAAGCGACGGCGCTGGCACTCCTGCGGTACGCCCCCGGAGACCGCGCCCCTCGGCCCCGTCCGGCTCTGGTCGGAGGTGCTGCACCCGGGTGTCGGCGGCAGCAGTGACGCGGTTGCCGACGTCTACCACGCCGACCTGATCAGCATCCACCCCGACAGCGACCTGGCGGCGTTCAGCTCGAAACCCGCCACTTTCGACCAGGCGCTGGCGGTCGGCAACGGTGACTTCGGCAGCGTCAAGGACGCCGTACTGACCAACGGCTACTACCCGATCAGGGCGATGCACTACGTCCCGTTCGGAGCGAGCTTCGCGGACGCCGCCGCGCACCTGGACCGGCATCTGACCGCGCGACTCGACATCGGGCAGATGGACGAACAGCGGCGGACCGAGCTCCTCGACCTCCTCACCAGCCTTGTGGTGGACGAAACGCTGCGCTACTTCACCGACCGGCTCACCATGAACGGCCTGCCCGAAGTCCCGGGGAACCACCGACCACGACTGCGGGACGCAGCGGAGAAAGCCGCACAGGTGCGGCTCATCGGCGAGCTCTACAACGTCTGCTGGCAGGCGGGTGAAGACGGGGGCCTCCTGGGCGCAGAAGCACCCCCACTCGCCGCTCAGCAACATGACCGTCTTCGCGGTCAGCAGTTTTGAGGAACTCACCCAGAAGGCCGTGGACGACCCGGCCTGGGAGATCAAGTCGTTCAGCGGCGTCCAGCGGATCAGCATCAGCGCGCTCACCCGGATCGTGTTCTACGCGCTGCTCGAGGCGGATCCGTTCAGCGCGAGCCGGGCGGATATCGCCCGGAGACTCGCGGAGACACCCCTGCCCCTGGCGGCGGGCGGTACGCCCGGCTACGCCGTCTCGAAGGCGAAGCAGGCGACCCGGGTGGATGCGACCGAACGCTTTGAATTCATGTGCGAGAACACCGACCTGTGGGACCCGACTACCTTCCGCAAGGAGCAGGGGCAGCTGGAAGTGTCCTTCTTCGAAGACGAAAACGACGCCTTCGCCGAACTGTGTCGGGCCGCCGCGCACCGGCTCGCAGTCATGTACGACGAACTGGAAGGGGCGATCGGCGGGCGTTCGGCCGCACTGGCCGTCCTGTCCGGGGCCTCGCTGCTCGATCCGGTGGCCGAAGAGGGCCCCGGTGTTCTGGTGGCCGAGCTGCTGGTGGACCACGTGGACGCAGGACGGCTGTTACGAAGCTGACGGGTTGTTACGAAGCTGACGGGTTGTTACGAAGCTGACGGGTTGTTACGAAGCTGACGGGTTGATACGAAGCCGACCGGTTGATACGAAGCTGACGGATTGATACGAAGCCGACCGGTTGATACGAAGCTGACGGATTGATACGAAGCCGACCGGTTGATACGAAGCCGACCGGTTGATACGAAGCTGACGGATTGATACGAAGCCGACCGGTTGAAACGACATTTGCCGGCCGGTTGGTTTGTCCGGAGGCAGCCGGCCACACCGGCAATCCTTCCGGTGCCCGGGGATCAGTGTGCATCCATGGCAACTGGGCAGCGATTGACCGATGCCCGGATATGGTCCACTGCTGCTCGGACCTGCCCGGCTACGCCGTCACGCAGACTGCCGTGGAGCTGACCTGATGAACGATCGCACCGTAGTCGCCGCAGAGGAGGGGGCCGGTTTCCGGCACGAGCTCTACGCGTACGACGGCGACGCTCAATTCCGGACCGGCGTTCTGTCCTTCATCGATGACGCGCTGGCGGGCGGCGAAGTGGTGCTGGTGGCGGTCGCCGAACCCAAGGCGCGGATGCTCCGTGCCGGACTCGCGGGACTTTCCGATAGTGACGCGGCGGCCGGCGTCGTGTTCCTGGACACCAGCGCGATCGACCGCTACCCCGGTCGGCTGATCCCCGCCTGGCAGGACTGGATCACCAAACGCGCCGGCACGGGTCAGCCCGTACGCGGAATCGGTGAATCGCAGTGGAGCGGTCGCAACGCGGTGGAGACCGCCGAGTTGCGCTATCACGATTGGCTGCTCAACCAGGCGTTCGCGAACTCGCCCGCCTGGTGGCTGCTTTGCCCGTACGACACGGCAACGGTCGACCCGGCGGTGCTCACCGCCGCCAGGGGATGCCATCCGCTGAGATTCGCCGACGGGACCCACGGACCGAACGCCGGATATGCGGAGGAACCCTTCGTCTTCGATGATTTGACCTCGCGGTGTGATCCGTACGAGGAACTGGCTTATAGATCAGGCCAGATCGCGGCGGTCCGGGCCAAGGTGACCCGGTGCGCGACCGGACACGGGATCGTCGGCCCACGCCTCCGGGAACTCCTGGTGGCCGTCACCGAGGTCGCGGCCAACAGTGTGAAGCACGGCGGCGGGCGTGGCACGCTGCGCACCTGGGTGCAGGACTCGGTGTTCATCTGCGAGCTCCGTGACCAGGGATATATCGCGGACCCGATGGTGGGTCGCGTACGGCCGACGCTGGACCAGGTCGGCGGGCGGGGGATGTGGCTGGTGCACCAGTTGTGCGACCTGGTCCAGATCCGGTCCAGTGTGCGGGACGGGACGACGATCCGGTTGCACACGATTCTGACCTGAGGACCACGCCCGGTGGAGGGACTGAGTGCCCCGCTCGCTGGAGGGACTGAGTGCCCCGCTCGCTGGAGGGACTGTCGAGATCCCCCGTGCGGGCGAGGTCAGGAGCCCCGGCCGGTTGGCATACTGACGTGATTCCGCGTGTTGGGGGTTTCTCGTCATGCTTGTTCCATCCGCCCTCATAGCCGCCTATTCGCGTGTGTACAAAGCCGCAGGCGATGCGACACAACGGATCGTGGACTGGCCCCGGCACGCTTCGCCGTACCTCGTCGACGGCATCGTCGCCGGGTTCGTCCAGGTGCTTGTGTCGATCCCGTTCATCGTCTGGCAGCCGAACATCACGTGGATCGGCTTTGTCCTGCTCACCGGCACTGCGGTCCCGCTGGTCTGGCGGCGGCGCTTTCCACTCGCCGTGACGCTCGCGATCACGGTGTTCTCCATACCCGCGTCGTTGTGGCACCGGCCCGGGTAGCCGTTCCAGTTCGGGCTGGCGATCGCCTTCTACACGCTGTTCTTCCTGGGGGCGCGCTGGCAACGGGTCTGGCTGACGCTGTCCTTCCTGCCGATCACGATCAGCGTGGACTACGCCAAGCACCAGACTCCGCAACAGGCCGCGTTCGACGCGATCTCGCTGGCAGCCGTGGCCGCGTTCGGGACGGTCGCCCGCAACCGCCAGCAGCGCATCGCCGACATGGAGGAACTGGCCCTCCGCCTGGTGCGCGAGCGGGCCCTGGAGACGAGCCGGACGGCCGCGGAGATCCAACGGGCAGCCGTACGGGAAAGGGCCCGCATCGCGCGCGACATGCACGACATCCTCGCGCACGCGGTCAGCCTGATGACCGTGCAGGCCGAGGCCGGCCCTGTGGTGGTGCGCAGCGATCCGGACCGGGCCGAGGCGGTGTTCGACGCGATCGCCGAGGCAGGGCGGGACGCGATGGTCCAACTGCGGCGGATCCTCGGGACTTTGAAGGAGGACCGCGGTGTGGTCGCGCGGGAGCCGCAGCCCACGGTGGCGAGTATCGAGGAACTGGTGGTGCGGGTTTCGCTGGCGGGGTTGCCGGTGGCGTACGCGGTGCGCGGGGTTTCGCAGTTGTTGCCGTCCGACGCGGAGATCGCGGCTTACCGGATCGTGCAGGAGGCGCTGACGAACACGGTGAAGCACGCGGGTGCGCGGGCGGCGTCGGTGGAACTCGCTTGGGGTGACGAGGAGTTGGTGGTTCGGGTCGTCGACGACGGGGGTGGGTCCGGGCGGGTGCAGCCCGCCGCACCCGGCTACGGGCTGGTCGGAATCCGCGAACGCGCGACGGCCTGCGGGGGAACGATGACGGCCGGGCCGCGGACGGATGAGCCCGGCTTCGAGGTCACCGTACGACTGCCTTTTGACGCTGTGTCCCGGAATGTGACGGCATGGTGATCCGGGTGGCGGTCGCCGACGATCAGGAGTTGGTGCGGAGCGGCTTCGCCATGATCCTGGACGCGCAGCCGGACATCGAGGTTGTGGTGGAGGCCGGGGACGGCCTGGAGGCCGTCGAGGCGGTGCGGGTCCACAAGCCGGATGTGCTCCTGCTGGACATCCGCATGCCGCGCATGGACGGCATCGAAGCGGCGCGGCTCGTGACCGCAGGGGGGAGCGGCTGCCGGATCGTCATGCTGACGACTTTCGACGTCGACGAGTACGTCTACGACGCGCTTTATGCGGGGGCGAGCGGGTTCCTGCTCAAGGACGTCCGGCGTGACGACCTCGTCCACGCGGTGCGGGTGGTCGCGCGCGGCGACGCGCTGCTCGCACCGTCGGTGACGCGGCGTCTGGTCGCCGACTACACCCGGCGGCTGCCCCGTGCCGACCCGCACCCGGTGCCCGTCGGCGGACGCCTCGCGGCTTTGACCGTACGGGAGTTGGAGACACTGAGGTGCCTCGCCCAGGGCATGTCCAACGCGGAGATCGCCGGGTCGCTGGTGGTCAGCGAGCATACGGTCAAGACCCACGTGAGCAACGTGCTGTCCAAGCTTGGGCTGCGGGACCGGGTGCACGCGGTGATCTGTGCCTACGAGTCAGGCTTGATCATTCCCGGAGATCTATAAGGGTTATCCCCTAGATGGGCGAGGCGCGGAGTTGGGCCACACGGGCGATGTCCGCAGCGGCGTGACTGACGAGGATTGAGTTCAGCCCACTGATCCGCGTCTCGGGAGTCGCTCATGAATCACGCTGCCCTGTCTCTTCCCGGTGCCGCCGTTGCCGACTCCGACTCCGACTCCGACTTCGAGGCCGAGGCCGAGGCCGACTCCGACTTCGAGGCCGTGACTGACGCCATGACTCCGGACGAGGATTACGAGTCGCCGCTCGCTGGCTGCCGGGTCAGAGTTGGCCGGGCCACCCTGGACCGGGTCGCCTATGAAGTCCACGTGGGCGGGCAACTGCTCGACGTGGCCGTCGCCGGAGGCGACCTCGGCCCGACGCTGCTGTGCGGCACTCTGCGCGGCCCGAGCTGGTCCGTCGCCTGGGGGCTGGTGCCGGTGGGGGTGGAGCCGACCGGGATCGTGGTCGTGTTCCGGTCCTACGGCAGGGGGTGTGCGGTGACTCCCGTGCTGGTGACGGAAGGCTTCTGGATTGCGGAGACTCCCGGCCGGTTCCGCTCGATGACCGTGACTGCGGGCGGGGTGTGGACGGACGAGTCACGCATCCGCACCTCAGTCATACGCCGCAGCTCGCGGGCCTGACCGGGCAGCGACCCGGCGGCTGTCACCAGTCGTCGGCGTCCGACTCCTCAGCCAAACGCTCGGCCAGGTCGTCGGACCAGCGCGTCGACCACTGGTGCAGGCCCGCGATGTCGTCCTCGGACAGCCCGTACACGGCGTAGGACTCGTCGGGGAAGAACGACACGAACTCGAGGTGGTCGAGGACTTCGCGAGGGTCGAAGTCCGGTTCGTGACGGCGGCCCAGATCCTCCAGCTCGATGAAGGAATACCGGTCCCGCAGGGCGTACAAATCCACCGCGTCCCTGGGCGTCGACCGATCGTGTAGCGCGCGCACCTTCAGACCGACGGCGTCTTCGAACGCAAGAGCTTTTACGGATTTTCCCGCCGCAGTGGTTACCGTCAGGTAGCCCGGGATCAGTGCTTCCTTCAACAGGTCGAGTTCCAGTTCGCCACCGCCACCGGGGAGGGTGAGCACCAGCCGCGCCGAACGGGGCGAGGACTCCAGGAGCCGCACGCCGTAGCCGAGCATCGTGTAGTGCGCCGCGACGTCGTCGGCGACCGTCGCCAGCGGAGCTGCGGCGCTGGTGGCGAAGTCGAGATCCTGCGAAGGCCGGGTGAGGACCTCGTGCGCGCGGAACGCGTAGCCGCCGGCGAGGACCAGCGCGTGCCTGGCGAAGACCGGCTGCCCGTCGTCGAGGACCTGGGCGTGGTCGGGCGGCAGGTCGTGCAGACTCACCGGGTGACCGCGGGCAGCGGCATCGGGAACTGCGACTCCCAGGCCTGCCGGATGTGCCGCCCGAGCATGCGGCGGATGCCGGGCCACAGCTCCACGAGCAGCGTGGGGTTGAGGAGACGCTCCAGATCCGCGCGCTGGCCTTCGGTGAGGACCTGGACGTACAACATGATCCGCTGCCGGTCGTCGCCGAGGTCGAAGGACCGCAGACCTGACCAGCAGACGTCGACTGGCAGATCGACCGTCCCGGAACCGGGGCCGTGCAGGGCGTCCAGGGACGCGGGCAGCCGATCGCTGATGTGCGCGAAGCGCGCCGGGAGCCCGGACTGGACGGTCATGCTGCCCATTATCGCGGACGGGGCCTGGGGGTGGTTGTGGGGTTCGGGGTTTTCGCGGTGCGGTGCCGCGGAAACGCACGGGCCGCTTCCCGGGGTTCTTGCGCCGAATGCGCGACGACTGGCACGGCCCCTGAGCTGGACGGCAACGTGAACGCCTGCGACCTGCGATTACTACACTGAGCGATATTGAAGCTGCTGTGCGAAAACAGACATCTCTGCTGCATCCGCAGCGCCTTCCCTGGACAAGCGGCGCCTTCCCTGGACAAGCCGCACCTTGCAGTGCCTTGTTCGATGAGCTCTACGACCAGGCCGGACTCCTGGTCCGGGTGGATGAGCAGACCTGGATCAAAGCCGACATCGAGATGACCGACGGTGTGCCGCACCACCCGGGCACTGTGGGGGAGTTCGACGCTTCAGCCCCGCCCAACTCCGGCATTGGGCATAGTGGCCCTGGTGTTGGTATCTGCTGGTCCAGCACCACACGAGTGGAGATGACCATGACTGAGCAGCTTCCCGCACCCACTGTTGTCGAGGTAACAGACGGGTGGCTTGATCCTGCGGATCTGACGAAGGGGACCCCGGTCAGCATCGCCCACTACCCGGACATGAAGGCTGAGGACACCATCGTGCTGTCCTGGGGTGGGCGGTCCGTAACCCACACCGTGACACCAAAGGAGAACAAGGCGGTCGAGCCCCTCACGATCGTGGTTCCCGAAAGCGTGATCCGGGAGGTCGGAGACTCCGACGGGCTCGTGATCAGGTACGAGATCAGAGACGTCGCGGGCAATAGGTCCCGTTCCGAAGCGGCGACGGTGACCGTCGTCGTGTACGGGTGACAGCGCCCGAAACCAGCAAGACGTCACGTACCTGACCGCACGGCCCGGCGCGGGGTGGAACTTTTCTCCAGCCCGTCGGGGGCGAAGCTGCGCAGCGTCGGGCCCCGCCCGCGAGCGCCGCGCCGGGCAGCGGCGTGGCCGCCGGTGCCGGCGCGGCGCTCGGAAAGTGGTCGACGCGGTCGCCGGATCTGGTCGAGGGCGCATTCCGGATTCGTGTCGGATGCCACACGCTACGCAAGCGGTCAGGTCGGATAGAGCATGATATTGGTCAATGTCTAGCTCCCAAACACTCATCCATGAACACGTCCCGGTCCAGTGGACCGGAGGCAGCGAAACTGCCGGGGACGATGACCGGCCGGCCGGCCGGTTCCCCATCCCGCCGTGGGTGCTGGCCAGCGCCTTCTTCTCGGTCTACGCGGTGTACGCGCTGCTGAGGCACCGCCGCATGGAGACCCACGCGTACGACCTCGGCCTGTTCGAACAGGTGGTGCGCGGTTATGCGCACTTCCAGGCCCCAGTGTCGGACATCCGCGGTCCGGGCTTCAACGTCCTGGGTGAGCACTTCAGCCCGGTCCTGGCCCTGCTCGCCCCGCTGTACCGGGTCTTCCCCGGCGCGGGGACGCTACTGGTCGCCCAGGCGTTCCTGCTCGCACTGTCCGTCGTGCCGATGACCCGGATCGGCCGCCGGGTCATGGGCCATCTCGGCGGCACGGCCTTCGGTGTCGCCTACGGGCTCGGCTGGGGCATCCAGAGCGCGGCCTCCTTCGAGTTCCACGAGGTGTGTTTCGCGGTGCCGATGCTGGCCTTCGGCCTGGAACAGCTCCTGAAAAACCGTTACACCACAGGGTTCCTCTGGCTACTGCCACTCGTCTTCGTCAAAGAGGACCTGGGACTGACACTGGCCGCTGCCGCGGTGTTCCTGTACATGCGCGAACAGCGACCCCTCGCACTCGCCGCCGTCCTCACCGGGTTCAGCGCATTCCTTCTCACCGTCTTTGTCCTCATCCCGGCGATGAACGCCGACAATACATATGCGTTCTGGGGAAACTTCGACGGCACCACACGGTCGGGCAACGCCCAAACCGGCCAGAGCCTGGCGTCGGTGCCTTTTGTCGACAGGCTGATCGGGCTGCCGCGCGAACTGTTCTTCCCCGGGCAGAAGTGGATGACGCTGTTCACCCTGCTGCTCCCTACCGGGTTCATCGCCCTGCGGTCACCGCTTGTCCTGATGGCCGTGCCTACGCTGCTGTGGCGGCTCAGCTCCAGCAACCAGTACTACTGGGGTACGTCGTTCCACTACAGCGCGGTCCTGATGCCCATTGTCTTCGCCGCGTTCGCCGACGCGCTGCCGCGCCTCAAGGTCTCGAAGCGCGACCTCCTGCGCAGGTACGCCGCCAAAGCGGTGATCATCCCGCTCGCCGTGTCTGTCACGCTGAGCCGGGACTTCCCGCTGATGGACCTGCTGCACCGGCCCATCTGGCGGGTGAACCAGAACATCAACACCGCACAGGCCCTGCTCAACCGCATCCCCGACGGAGCAAAGGTGAGCGCCACCGAACGCCTCGCCCCGCAACTGACCGCACGCACCCAGGTCACCCGCACGCCCGAAACGCTGTCGGGCCCCGGCTGGGCGATCGTCGACAACTGGGACGGCAAGGAAGCGTGGGCCGACTACTGGATCGAGGGGCTGGAGACCGCGGGCTTCCGGGAGGTGGACCGGGGCGGCGGGGTCGTGCTGCTGCGCCGGGAAGCCGGCTGACCAGTAGATGTATTCGCCGGAGAAACTCAACGCCGGAATGACAACCCAGACGAGCAGCCAGCAGGCCAAGATTCCGGTGGTGACCCCGCCGAGTACGCAAAGAGCGCAGCCTGCGCTTTCAACCGGGAGTGGGGGAGTTCCCCCGTGGAGTAGGCCCGTACGGCCTGCTCGAAGATTCCCATGTCGATGCCGGTGTGGAGCGTCCGGTGCTCGGCGACACTGTAGAGCGTGTAGATGAGGAGACCGGAACCCTGGACTGAGGAGACCGGAACCCTGGACTGAGCAGACCAGAACCCTGGACTGAGCAGACCGAAGCGACTGTAGGACCGGACTTCGCTGTACGGCGGCACGGGAAAACAGGACCCGCGGCACGGATATACGTGGCCCTCCGCTCCCGGAAATTGAGAGCGGAGCGCCCGCCCTCAGACGGTGCGGTCGATTCCCCGCACAGTGCGCGCCAACGCGAGCATCTCCTGCTGCACCGCGACGGCTTCCTCCTTGCGGTCAAGCAGCACAAGTGCCTCGCGATACGTCTTCAGGATTTTGTAGAGCACAGCCGGCCGGTTCGGGTGCCGCCGCAGGTCCGCCTGCCGGCAGACGTGTGCGGCCCTGGGGGTAGTCGCTTCAAGGTTTGAGAAGGGTGCCCTGCGTCCTACCGGCGACGGATCTGAACAGGCATGATGGGGTCACACAACCTCCGCGTCGGCCCGAGTTCGGTCTCAAGTGCCCGGTTGGGGGTGCTTATAGGACGAACCCGTTGAACAATCCGGCAGCGAAGTCCGCGGGTTAGAGTCCCCGGTATGACGCTTTCTCATGATGCGGCTGGGAACGGTCCCACAGTGGTCCTGCTCCACTCCTCAGTGTGTGACCGCCGGATGTGGGAGCCACAGTGGCACGCGCTGCTCGCCGCTGGTTACGGCGTAGTGCGCTGCGATTTCCGCGGGTTCGGGGCGACCCCGGTCGCGGATCGCCCGTACAGCGATGCGGAGGATGTCCTGGATCTCCTCGACGCACTGGGTATCGGGCAGGCTGCGCTTGTCGGTTCCTCGTACGGCGGCGCGATCGCCCTTGAGGTGGCGGCCCGTTGGCCCGACCGGGTGCGCGCACTGGCCCTGTTGTGCGCCGACATGCCTGGTCACGCGCCGACCGATGCGCTGACAGCGTTCAGCGCGCGCGAGGAGGCGCTGATCGAATCCGGCGATATCGCCGGGGCGGTGGAACTCAACGTTGACACCTGGTCAGGTCCAGACGCCGATGCGCCGACCCGGGGCGCAGTGCGGCGGATGCAGCGGCACGCGTTCGACGTGCAACTGGCCGCTCTTGAGGACTTCGCCCGGCTCGAAGCCGATGTGGACCTGACTGCGATCGCAGTTCCTGTTGTCGCGGTCTCCGGGGCGCACGATCTGCCGGATTTCCGGCAGATCGCGGCGCTGCTGTCGGACCTCCTGGCCGACGCCCAGCACTTCGAGCTCCCCTGGGCCGGGCATCTGCCCAGTCTGGAGCGGCCCGAGGAGACGACGGCGTTGCTCACCGGGTTCCTGCACGCAGTGACCGCAGGGCCGAATTGATCATGGGGATCCGGTGATTTCGACGCCCGGGACGGGCGTATTGTTCTGCGGGATCCCCATGATCAACAACGTCAGGCCAGTTCCGCCCGGACCTGCCGCGCCGCCTCAACCAGGTGCTCCAGCGAGCTGCGGGTCTCCGCCCAGCCCCTGGTCTTCAGCCCGCAGTCCGGGTTCACCCAGAGGCGTTCGGCGGGGATCGCGACCAGACCCGCGCGCAGCAGCGACACCGACTCGCTGACGCTGGGGACCCGCGGCGAGTGGATGTCGTACACGCCCGGTCCGACCTCGCGCGGGTAGCCCGATCCGGACAGTTCGTACGCGACCTCCATATGCGAGCGGGCCGCTTCCAAGCTGATCACGTCCGCGTCCAACTCGTCGATCGCGGACAGGATTTCACCGAACTCGGCGTAGCACATGTGCGTGTGGATCTGCGTGTCCGCACGGACACCCGACGTGCTCAGCCGGAACGCCTCAGTTGCCCATTCCAGGTAAGCCGGACGGTCGGCCGCGCGCAGCGGTAGCGTCTCACGCAGCGCCGGCTCGTCCACCTGGATGACAGCGGCACCCGCCGTCTCCAGATCGGCGACCTCGTCGCGCAGCGCCAGCGCGACCTGGCGGGCGGTCTCAGCCAGCGGCTGGTCGTCGCGCACGAACGACCACGCGAGCATGGTGACCGGCCCGGTGAGCATGCCCTTGACGGGACGGTCCGTCAGCCCCTGCGCGAAGAGGAACCAGTCGACCGTCATCGGCGCAGGCCGCGAGATGTCACCCGCGAGCACCGGCGGGCGGACGTAGCGCGTGCCGTACGACTGCACCCAGCCGTGCCGCGTCGCCAGGTAGCCGCCCAGTTGCTCAGCGAAGTACTGCACCATGTCGTTGCGTTCGGGCTCACCGTGCACCAGGACGTCCAGGCCGGTCTTCTCCTGGAAGGCGATGACCGCACGGACCTCCGCCTCCATCCGCTTCCGGTACGTCGTCATGTCGATGTGTCCGTTGCGCAACTCCGCGCGGGCGGACCGCAGTTCGGTGGTCTGCGGGAACGAGCCGATGGTGGTGGTCGGCAGGAGGGGGAGGTTCAGCCGGGTGCGCTGGGCCGGAGCGCGTTCCGGGTAGGGCTGGGCGCGACGGGTGTCCTGGTCGGTGACGGCGGCGGCACGCGCGCGCACCGCGGGGTCGGATCCCGTACGGGAGAGGAGGTCCGCGCGGTTTGCGGCCAGTTCGGCGGCCACCGCGTGGACGCCCTCGCGCAGGCCGCGGGCGAGCAGACTGGTCTCCCCAGTCTTCTGCCGGGCGAATGCCAGCCAGCGGGCGACCTGCGGGTCGAGCTCACGCTCGACGGCGGCGTCCAGCGGGACGTGCAGCAGCGAGCACGACGGCGCGACATCGACCCGCTCGGCCAAGCCCAGCAGGGTCGCCAGGGTGGTCAGCGACTGTTCGAGGTTGTTGATCCACACGTTGCGGCCGTCCACCACACCGGCGATCAGGCGCTTGCCCGGCAGTCCGCCGACCGCGGCCAGACCGGCGAGGTTCGCTTTCGCCGCCGGGCCGGTGAAGTCCAGGCCCAGACCCTCGATCGGGGCCTTGGCCAAGACCGGCAGCGCCTCCCCGGCGCGGTCGAAGTAGGTCGCGACGAGGATCTTCGGCCGGTCGGTGAGGTTGCCCAGTTCGCGGTAGATCCGGGTGGCGGCGTTCAGCTCGGCCGGGGTGCGGTCCTGGACCAGGGCGGGTTCGTCCAGTTGGACCCAGGTGGCACCGGCGGCGCGCAGGTCCGCGAGGATCCCGGCGTAGACCGGGAGCAGCCGGTCGAGCAGGGTGATCGGCTGGAAGTCGGCGGCCACGCCTGGAGCGGGCTTGGCCAGCAGCAGGTAGGTGAGCGGGCCGACCAGCACGGGGCGGGCTGTGTGGCCCAGGGCGAGCGCTTCGCGCAGCTCCCCGACGGGCTTGGCCGGGTTCGCGGTGAAGACCGTGTCAGGACCCAGTTCGGGTACGAGGTAGTGGTAGTTGGTGTCGAACCACTTGGTCATCTCCAGCGGTGCGACGTCCTGGGTGCCGCGCGCCATGGCGAAGTAGCCGGCCAGCGGGTCCGCGGCCACGGCCGCGCGGTGGCGGTCGGGGATCGCGCCGACCATGACGCTGGTGTCCAGGACATGGTCGTAGAGCGAGAAGTCGCCAGTGGGGACTTCCTGGACCCCGGCGTCGGCCAGTTGCCGCCAGGCGTCCCGCCGCAGACCGGCGGCGGTGGAGTGCAGAGCGGCTGCGTCGGTCCTGCCGGCCCAGTAGCCCTCGACCGCCCGCTTCAGTTCGCGGTCGGGGCCTTGGCGGGGGTAGCCGTACACGGTGCTGACGGTTGCTGCGTTGGTTGCCACGGAACTCTCCTGCGCGAGTCTGAGGGAAGACCCCGGGACTGTACAAAGGCGTGCGACGACAACGGTGATGACCAACCGCTCCGCCGACCCGCCCTCGAGGTCACCGAGAATCACCGCGGGCGAAGAACGCCTGCGGGCAGAGGCAGGTCTTCGGACTCGCGGGCACGCCGGGCCGGCTGGCCTGGCACCTAGTGGCCGTCGCTTCCCGGGCCCTGATCAGGGCTCAGTGCATGTGACGGCGTTCGTTCCCACTCACCGCTGCGGGGCAGTCCCGGAATCACACCGGGTTCCCTCTTACGACGCCCCGGCTGGCTGACGGGGCGAACCTACTGCGGGCAAAAGCCTAGACGGAGTGTCAAGCGGGTGCTGGCGGGTGTCCGCATCGCGGACGGGTGGAGGCGGAAGGGCGGGGTAGGTATCGGGGCGGGGAACCGGGTTGCCGGCACGTAGGGGAAATCCGTACGCGATCCTTCTAAGGATTCTTCTAAGGATTCTTCTAAGGATTCTTCTGAAGATTCTTCTCAAGCCGGTCGCGCCGGAACCAGCTGACAACCCGGCGGATGTGTGACGCCCCGTCAGTGGTTGTCGGTTTGGTCATCGGCAAGGAGTCGATGAACGCGCGCTCCTTGGCTGTGTGGACGGCGGCGGAGAGCGTCGTGATGTCGAAAGCCCCGTGATGGCGGCGGCCGTTGATGAAGAACGTCGGTGTGCCGGACACGCCGCTGAGGTCTGCGGACTCCTCGTCCGCCGTGACCCGGGCCGCGCCCCGGTGGGAGTGCAGTGCTTCGCGGAACCGCTCGACGTCGAGCCCCAAGTGCGCGGCGTGATCGAGTAGATGACGGGGCTTCAGGGTGTCCTGCTGGACCAGGAGCCGGTCGAGCATGGTCCAGAAAGCGCCCTGTTCGGCGGCGGCCTCGGCGGCCTCCGCCGCCAGGCGGGCGTTGGGGTGCACATCGGTGAGTGGCAGGTGCCGCCAGACGTAGCGGACCTCACCGTGGTCGGCGAGCAGCTCACGGATGACCGGTTCGGCCTGACCGCAGTACGGGCATTCGAAGTCCCCGTACTCGACCAGCGTCACCGGGGCGTCGACGGGACCGCGGATGTGGTCGCGCTCCGGGTCGACCGGGACCGCCAGGTCGATGACGCTCTGGGCGGTGCCCAGGAGCACCCGCGACCGCAGCGGCTGCGGGAGTACGGCCGTCACGACGGAGACCAGCCAGGTCAGGATGAAGGAGCACAGCACGGCGCTGAGGATGCCGGTCTTCGCTTCGTCGAGTTCGGCACCTTCGAAGGCCAGCGTCGCGATCAGCAGCGACACGGTGAACCCCACACCGGCTATCGTGCCGCCGCCGAACACGGCACCCCAGCCGACCGGCGGACGCAGTCGGCCACGGCTGAACAGGGTGGTCAGCGCGGCGGTGCCGATGATTCCCACCGGTTTGCCCACGACGTAGGCGAACAGGATGCCGAGCGTGATGGGGGAGGTGAAGGCCCGCGACAGCAGGCCTCCGTCGATGGTGATGCCCGCGTTGGCCAAGGCGAACAACGGGACGATCGCGTACGCGGTCCACTGCTCGTACATCCGCTGGAGGCGGGCGTTCGGCGACAGGGCCGCCGCCATGCCGAGGCGGGCGGAGCGCTCCAACTCCGGGGTCGGCTGCTCACGGAACTCGCGGAACAGATCGCTGGCACGCTCCAGATCGCCGCGGGACGCCGGATAGGCGTACGTCAGCAGCCCCATCAGCAACCCGACCACAACCGGATCCACCCCGGACTTCAGTACGGCCACCCAAGTGGCGGTGCCCAGCAGCGCGTACACCGAGCCGCGCCGTACTTTGCCGGCCCGGACGAGCACGATGGCCGCGATCAGGCCCACGGCCACGAGCAGCGCCGGCACATCGATGTGTTCGCTGTAGACGACGGCGATGACAACCAGGGCCACGAAGTCGTCGACGACGGCGACAGTGAGGATGAAGGTGTGCAGGCGACTGGGGAACCGGGCGCCGAGCAGCGCGAGCATGCCCAGGGCGAAGGCCGTGTCCGTGGACATGGCCGCGCCCCAGCCGTGCGCGGAGGACTGCCCCGCGTTGATGCTCAGGTAGATCAGTACGGGTACAGCCATCCCGCCGAGGCCCGCCAGCAGGGGCAGTGTGAGCCGCCGTCGCTCACGGAGCTCACCCATGTCGAACTCGCGGCGCGCTTCGAGCCCGACGACAAAGAAGAACAGGGTCATCAGGCCGCTGTTGACCCATTCGCGGAGATCCAGGGAGACCCCGGAGTCACCGAGCCGGAGGGAGAGATGGGTGCCCCACATCGACTCGTAGGACTCGGCACCGATGTTCGCCCAGGCCAACGCCGCGAACGCGGCGGCCAGGAGGACCGCGGCGGCACCGCTCTCAGTACGGATGAACGCCCAGCGGTCCGTGGGGACCTCAGGGCTGAATCCGGTCTGTCCGGACAGGGGGGATGGATCACTCGGCTGCGTCATACGTGTGACTCCCTGGTTTTCGCATCGAGCTGCCGAAGTGAAACGGCGGCCGTCTCCGCGCGGTGGTGACGGCCGTCGATGCTCTCAGTCTCGCGCAACCGGGGTTCGGCGCCCCCACTCTTCGACGGTGAGTTGGGCGGGGGGATACTGGCTGTGACCTTCCCCTCGTAGTGTGGAGCCGTGACTGCAGGGGAAGTTGAGAGTCAGGGCGGAGAAGCGACGGAAGTTCGACGCGGAGTTTCGTGAGGGGGCTGTGCGGATCGTGGCCGAGACGGGTCGGCCGATCGCGCAGGTCGCGCTGGAGCTCGGGATCAATGAGACGACGCTGGCGAACTGGGTGTCGCGGGCCAGGAGGGCCGGCGGGGACGGGGTACTGAGGGGGACCCGGCGTTGCTCGTCGGGGTGATCAGCGACCAGAGGACCGGGTACGACATCCCGCACACCGTTGCCTGCCGCGCGCTGGGCGTGTCGCAGGCGTGGTTCTACAAATGGCGCCGCCGACCGGCCGAGCCGACGAAACGCGAGGTCAGGAGGATGCGGCTGGAAGAGAGGATCACGCACTTCTTCCGCGAGTCAGGCGACACCTACGGCTCGCCGAGGATCACCTTGGATTTGTGGGCCGAGGGCTGGCAGGTCTCGGTGAACACGGTCGCCGAGATCATGGCCGACCTCGGGCTCCAGGGCCGCAAGCCGCCGCGCCGACGCCGCTCGCTGACCCGTCAGGGCAAGCGCCGCGCCTCCCCTGACCTGGTGCGTCGCAGATTCGACGCGGTCGCGCCTGACGTGTTGTGGGCCGGCGACATGACCGAGATCGAAACCGGTGAGGGCAAGCTGTACCTCGCCACCGTCCTGGACCTGTTCTCGCGACGCCTGCTCGGCTACGCGATGGGCGCCCACCATGACGCTGCCCTGGTCGGGGCCTCGCTCAAAATGGCGGCCGCCACCCGGGGCGGCGACGTGGAAGGCGTGATCTTTCACAGTGACCGCGGCAGCGAATACACCAGCGAGGCGTACAACAGCCTGTGCGACAGGCTCGGAGTGGTCCAGTCCATGGGACGTGTCGGATCAGCCCTGGACAACGCCGCCGCCGAGTCGTTCAACTCACTGATCAAGGTCGAGCACATCCACCGGCACCACTTCGCCACCCGCACCGAGGCCCGGCTGAAGATCGCCACCTGAATCACCGACTTCTACAACCCGCGCCGACGCCGGCCTGGCACCCATCGAATTCGAACGAACCATCAGCGAAGCACGTGCCCGGCACCATCAGAAGGACCAAGCCGCATAAGGAAGGTCTCTACGCTTCCAGGGGATTGACAGGGGACGTAGGCGCTGGCCCAGACATGTTGCTACCCCTCAAAGGGGCGATGACGACCCCCTTACCGCCCGTGCCGCTGGTCGGACCGAACTTGTTGCTACCCCTCAAAGGGGCGATGACGACGTACAAGGCGATCGACACGATTGCTTCGGATGCTTGTTGCTACCCCTCAAAGGGGCGATGACGACAGCGACGGCACGCGCGGCAGCGGACGTCCAGGACGTGTTGCTACCCCTCAAAGGGGCGATGACGACCAGGACCGTCGGCCTGCTTTCGACGTCCACTCCGACGTTGCTACCCCTCAAAGGGGCGATGACGACTGAGGCCCAGAAGAGTTCGGCGACGGGCCAGCGGTGTTGCTACCCCTCAAAGGGGCGATGACGACAGCTGATACTCGCCCGGAACCCCCATGACCAGTCCGGGTTGCTACCCCTCAAAGGGGCGATGACGACGTGACTACTTCGTCGGCGACCTTGTCACAGTTTCCGTGTTGCTACCCCTCAAAGGGGCGATGACGACTACGAGGGCCTTGGACGTAGTCATGTAGTCAGTGGGTTGCTACCCCTCAAAGGGGCGATGACGACTCCATGCAAAAGCCGTCTGCGACGTACTGTCCGCGTGTTGCTACCCCTCAAAGGGGCGATGACGACGGTGATGCGGCACGTTTGCACGCAGTCCGAAGCGGAGTTGCTACCCCTCAAAGGGGCGATGACGACCCAGGGTGACGGTAGCGGAGTGGGTGGGGTACCGCAGTTGCTACCCCTCAAAGGGGCGATGACGACGTCCAAACCCAAGGGGACCGCACGGCGGACATCTAGTTGCTACCCCTCAAAGGGGCGATGACGACCCGAGGGTAAAGCCCCAGGTCAGAGCAGTGCTTTAAGCCCGCGCTCAGGCCCTTTTTGCAGCAGTCCGCCGGTAGTGTAGCGCCGCAGGTCAGAGCGTTGCAGATGCTGCTCACAGGACGGTGTCCTGGTTTCCCATCTCCACGCCCATCCACGTTGATTCGATCAAGGCCTGAGACGCCGTGCGATAGATCCGGATGCTGTCGTAGCCGAGGTCTAGGTGCACTTCCAGGGCGGCAGTCAGCGATCTGTACTGTGCTGAGGACAATTCTCCTTGGAAGACGCTGCGCTGCACCCAGTGCAAGTACTTTCGGCAGGTTCGCAAAACCTTGGGGTTGCGTTCCACAGCGGTGTCGTAGACCAGGATCACGAACATCGCCTCACCACCACGGTTGGAAGGGTTTGTACGGCACGTCCTCAAGGCACAACCGGACGACCTTCAGCGCCTCCAGATGGATCAGTTCCTCGTACGACACCTTCCGCTTCAGTCGACGATGGTGAACCGTCGTCCCGAGTTCCTCGCGCAGCATCACGGCTACCTTCTTGCGACCAGCCACGCTCAGGCTGGCCTGGCTCACGTCGGTCTCGAAGTCGGAAGGCTGCAAGGTCTTCTGCGCGGCAGCGCGTTTCAGGAGCCGTTCAGCGAACAGCGGTTTGAACGGTTCGGCAAGGTCGAGCGCGAGGGTGTTGCGACGTCGGTCGGTGTCGGCATGGAGAAAACCGATGGCCGGATGGAGTGGAGTGGCCCGCAGAGCAGTCAGCACTCGCGTGTAGACAAGGGAGTTCGCGTAGCTGATGAAGGCATTCCCAGCATTTGTCGGGGGTCGCCGCGTCCGTCCGTCCATCCGTAGCCAGGCGGGCAGGATGGTGTCGAGAACTTCCCAGGACGTGCGCCGGAAGTTGCCTTCCTGGCCCATGAGTTGATCGGTGTCCGTGCAGTGGGGGATCTGTGCGTCGAGCGCCGCGAGGGCACTGTCAAGGAGCTCGGTATCCAGCGCCCATTTGATGTTGGTGGCCGTAGAGCCCACGAGGGATCGGGCGACTTCCAAGCGCCGGGCCGGGTCGGCGGTCAGTTCGACTTGTCTGCGTACTACGGTGGCCGAAGCCATGTCTTCAGCCGGAGTGATGGCGCCGGCGTAGTTGCCGTAAAAATCCAGGATATGAACGGTGACGCCGTTGCGGCTGAGCAGCGAAATCACGGAGGTGTTGAGATCCACGTGGTCGAACAGGACAAGGTCCTTGATATCCGTGACCGGGAGACGGATGGGCGTGCCGTTGGGTTTCTCAATCCGGATGCTGTTGTCTTCCCGCCGGATGCGGCAGGGTTCGGTGAGGTAGTACGTACGTCCCGCAGCGGGCATCAGACATCCCCCCAGCAGTAGTCACGATAGGAACAGCCCTTGCAAGCGGACCGCGGCAGCCGTCCAGGTGATGTTTGTGCGTTGATCACCGTGAGTGCCTGGCGTTCAGCAGCTTCAGCCTGGGTGCGGGGTCCAGCAGCCCATGGGACTTCGACGGTGCGGCGGATGAGCGGGTAATGGATCCGCCCGCCACGTACGTGCACGCCTCTGCGTTCCAGGAGCAGACAGTAGTGCCGTACCTGCATTTCGTGGGCTGGGTCCGGCGCTCGCGACGACTTGGTCTCGTGGACGACAGCCCCTGTCGTGACCCAGTCGATCTTCGCTTCCCCGAGATCCACGTCCCTGCGACGGGTGAAGGTGGTCTCGTCCACGACCTCACCGAAGGCGACTGCGTCACTGCCGGCCTCCGGGCGGAAACCCTTGGCGTAGAGCCAGAGTTGGCGGGGGCAGTGGGCCAGGTACTTGATGTGGACGCCGCCCAGCGAAGGGGGAGGCTCGGAGTTGTCCTCAGGCATGGTTGGTCCTGCCTTGTCGATAGAAGAATTCGACCTTGCTGGTTCTCGCCGATGAGGTGGCATCCAGCCCGTACGATGCGGAGCGGACTGGTGCATTCCGGTCTTCAGCTCTCCCTGAGAGGGGTCGCAATGGAGGAAGTTGCGCGGATTCATCCCGGCGCCTGAGCGAGTTATCGGCCCTGTGAGGGGCAAGCACGGCTGCATGTCAGAGGGGCTCTGTACCGTCCACGACGGTACAGGGTCCTTCTTGGCGTCAGGGTATCCACGGTTGCTGGACTGTCCTGTAGTTTGTGGCAAATTTCCGCGCAACTTCCTCCCGAGGGTTGTGCGGCATGTAGCTTCCTCTTCAAGTGCCTGAACTCCAACGCGCAGAAGGGTGGTTCGGTATGAGGCTGAGTTTTCGCATCAGTACCTCTGCCTCGGAGATCCCGTGGTCGGAAGTGCTGCGGCCGGGACGGAACCTGGCGTATGAACTGCTGGGTGAGCAGGCGCCGGAACTAGGCGAGACGCTTCACCACCAGGGCTGGGGGCCGCACGGCATGGTGCCGTTCGGACACGGTGCGCCGACCTTTACCAGCGCCCCCCGCCGCCGGGGCCACTACGCAACCGGCGGTGGCGGTTTCGTCGAGTTCGGCTCCCCGCTCCTGGGGGTGGTCCAGAGCTGGGCCATGGCGCTCGCGTCCCGCAAGGTCCTGGACTGGGGCGGCGTGGCGCTCAAGATTCAGAAAATCGAACTACTGCCGGCGCCGGAGTTCTCCTCAGGACAGGCGATCATGCGTACAGCGACGCCGGTGGTGATGAAGGGCTCGGGGCGTGACGATGACGGCGTACGGACGACCCGGCAGGCCTGGGTCCTCCCCACAGAGCCGGAGTTCCCGGCCTACTTCGCCGGAAGTCTGCGGCGCAAGGCCGAGACGTTAGGCCTCGATCCTGATGTGACCTTGGAGGAAATCCGCTGGGTCGGGCCCAAACGGTCCTTCGCTGTCAAGAGCGGACTCAAGGTCGGGGCGCCGGTCGAAGTCGCCTTGCGCGGCGCTCCGGAGACCCTGCAGGCGCTGTGGTCCTGGGGGCTGGGGCAGGCAAATTCCGCCGGCTTCGGCTGGGTGTCCGCATGACCAGCGAGCAGCGGGCCAGGGAGGCCGAACAATGCCGACTCGTCCTGACACCACATCCATTACAGCGGGTGGGCGCGTTCGCCCTCGCGAACGTCGCGCAGTGCGGCCATCCGGACGAAGTCACCGAGCACGCTTTCTCAAAGGCCGTGACGGAGATAGCGGACGAGGCCTTCAAAGCCGCCAGGATCGCTTCGACCAAAGATGACGGCGCCTTCTGGCTGAAGACCAGTTTCGGTTTCTTCCCCAACTCGAAGATGAACCACCCGTCGCGGCTCAAGCAGCCGAAGACCGGAACACGGGACCTCGCGGCGGACATCACCGAGTGGCGCACCCGCCCCGAGCCCGAAAAATGGCCCGGCGTTCCCTGTGTGCTGTGCGGACGATCTGCCGTCGACTTCTACGGCAAGACCGATGTACCCCTCGCCGAGGGACGGAAGTACCGCAACACCACGCCCCGAGGACACGCAGGCATGGCGCTTTGCTGGCCGTGCGTCTGTTCCTTCCACGCGTTGCCCTACGGATGCCGGTTGACCGGCGGCCCGAGCACCGCGCTGCACTCCTGGGACGAGAACCTGATGAGGCAGAGCACGAGCCGGCAGGTGCGTGCCACACGACCACTGATCACCGTGGGCTCAACTCCCACACCGGAGTTCACCGGAGCCCGCGATGCTCTGGCCCTGTCCAGACTGCGCGCGTACGACAAGCGGGTCACCGCTGGCGTCGACCTGTACGTCTTCAGCAACGACAACCGGGGCTCCTCCCTGGAGACCTACACCGTGGACCAGCCACTGGCCGAATGGCTGCGCGGCATTGCACGCTCAGACTCCGGCCCGACCGGCTATCGAGCACTGATCGCCGCACACCGGAACACCTACCACCCGGGCATCACCGGACTGGCGCGCAACGCACTGCGTTCCCCCCACCGAATCGTCCCCGCCGCCGCCCGCTACGCCTTCGGACGGCTCGCCCGTACCGGCATCCCGCCGGAGCACTCCCAGGAACTGGCCGCAGTGTGCCGGTCTTACGCAACCGAGGTGATGCAGATGGAACCGCACGACATCGATGCGATTCGAGGATTGTCCCGCAACCTCGCAGTGATGCTGGAACCGGAAACCTCCCCGGGCAAACTGCGGCAAATGCGCAACGTGTTCAAGGACAACCGGGCGCTGCGCCGCTGGCTGGAAGCTACAAACGTGGACCGTCTGCTCGACCCGAAAGCCCCGTCCGAACCCATGTACGGAGTCCAGCAGGCGGAGCTGCTGTTCGCGCCGGACGGCAACGGCTGGTTCTTCAAACACCTGCTGCTGGTCGGGGTGGTGGAGGAACTCGGCAGACTCGGCTGGAAGCTGCCTGACTCGCCCGAAGTGCAACAGGAGCGCGAAGAGCTGGCCGAAGCGGTCAAGACGGCGGCGGAGAACGCCGAAATCGACGACCGCCACATCGAAGGGAACGATGAACAGTGAGCCACCTGGTCGGAAAGATCGCCCTGGACATCAACGCGGGTGCGCCCAACAACGGCAAGAGCGACGACAACGTCGCAAGGATCAAGAAGCTCACCGTCGGCCGGGAGGAATACCCGTACGTCTCCGCTCAGGCGTTCCGGCGCTGGTTGCGGGACTCCATCCCCGTGCAGGAACCGCGCTCTCCGGTGACCCGGGTCGGTGACAAGAAGAAGCAGCAGGCTTACACCGGAGGCCGACCGGACCTCTACCTGGACGACGACATCTTCGGGTACATGGTGGCGCTCAAGGGCGCGTCCATCCAGCGGGACACCGTACTGGCCACCGGCACCCTCGTCTCGGTTCTCCCCCAGAAGCCGACGCAGGACTACGGCACGATGACCCGCGGCTTCGCACCTGGCGAGAACCCCGTACTGCATGAACACGAGCTCTACACCGCTGACCTCGCCGGCGACATCTTGCTGGACCTGCCACGGGTCGGGGTTTTCGAGGCGGACGGCGCCGGTCTGAAGGTCGCGCTCTCTGCCCAGGCCGCCGAGGAGGCAAAGGCCGCCGGTGCCGAGGAGACGAGCTTCCGCGGAGTCCGGTCGGTGCGGTTGCCGCTGGCCGAACGTCGCCGTCGGGCCGCGCTGATCCTCCGTACGCTGTCCGCGGTCCAGGGTGGCGCCAAGCAGTCGCTCCACTACGGGGACCGGGCCCCCGCGCTGCTGTTGCTCGCCCCGATGAAGGGCGGCGTCAACCCCTTCACCCGGGTCCTGACCGGCCGCAAGGAGCAGGGAGCGATCCGTACCGTCTTCGCCGACAAAGTGTTCCGTGAGGAACTGGACGCGTGGGCCGATGAGTTGGACGGTCCGGTCTTCCTCGGCTGGGCGCCCGGGTTCCTCGGCGAAGAGCGGGAGCGGGTGACCGACGCACTGACTGATCTCGTCAAGGCCGAGCGCGTTGTCATCGCCCATCCCCGCGTCATCCTGCGGGACTTGGCCGCCGACATTGAACAGGGCAGGCGCGACGACTGGTTCGAGGACGCGAAAGCATGACCGCAGCGCTGGAGGTCACCGTCACCGCCGAGGTCGCATCCTTTCGCGACCCGCTGTACGCGGCCGTCCAGGTCGGCTTGCCCTGCCCGACCCCCGCGACCGTCGGCGGGATGCTCGCTGCCGCGGCCGGCGGCTGGGATCGCGTTGACCCCGCGTTCCGGGTAGCGATGGCTTTCCGTGCCGAAGGGAGCGGCGTCGACCTGGAGACCTACCACCCGCTGGACGGCGGCGGGGGGGCCAGCGACCCGGTGCCGCGGGACAGGGAGTTCCTGGCCCGGGTCACGTTGACCGTGTGGATCCTCGACGAGCCTGGAGTGTGGCGACAGCGTCTGAGACGGCCGGTGTGGCCGCTGCGGCTCGGCCGCAGTCAGGATCTCATCGGACTGAGCCTGCGCGATGTCGAACTCGGTGCAGGACCGGCGACTCAGGGGCACGCGCTGGTCCCTGCGGAGAACACCCCCAGCGGCGCCCTGCTGCAGCTGCCCACCGCGGTGGCCCGGGACCGGTCGCGGACCTGTTGGGATCCATACCGGTACGCCCGCACTGGAAGCCCTACGCAGATCGCTGCGGATGCGGCGGACGACCAGGGGCGAGCTGTCGTACTCCTGAAATCCTTCCACCCCATCCGAGCGGAGAACGGGTCGGCGCCGTGACGTCCTTGACCGAATACCAGGCTAAGAGCTCTGTGTTCGGTATGCCGGCCGAGCGGCTTGTCGATCACCTCTTGGCGACGCTCGCCGCCGCCCGGCTCCTGCGGCGGCGGATCGGTGAACTGGGCTGTGTCCCAGCACGGATGGGGGTGAGCTTCTGGGACGCGGTTGAGCTGGCGGCCCTCCTGCACGACGCCGGCAAGATCCCCCAGGGTTTCCAGGACATGGTCACCGGAGTGAAACGCCGCTGGGGGCACCGGCATGAGGTGGTGTCCCTGGGCTTCGTCAACGAGCTGCTCACCGATCCGGCGCTGCGGATGTGGGTGGCTTCGGCGGTGGCCACCCATCACCGGACGCTGACGGGGGAGAACCGCCCTGGCAAGGAATCGCTGGCACAACTGTACGGGGCATGTACAGAAAGCCGGTTCGTCCAGGAGATCGGACAGGTTGATAGCAAGGTCGCCGCTGAGCTGCTGTCCCGGTTGGCTGGCGCGGCCGGCCTGGTGGCCGATCCGGACCTGCGGCTGCGTGTCGGCTCAGGTGACGATGTGGTGCCACAGGCACATCGCCTGCTCGATGAACTGTTCGAGCGCTGGGAGGGCGAGGTTGACCGGGAAACCGGTCTGGTCGCGGTACTGCTGCAGGGCGCGGTCACGTTGGCGGACCACCTGTCCTCGGCCCACGGAGTCTTGCATTCCCGGCAGCCGATCGGGCCGGAACTGTGTGAGCGGGTGGAGAAGCGCTGGCCTCTCCATCCCCATCAGCGCGCAGCCGCTGCTGTCAGCGGCCATCTGATCCTGCGCGGGCCCACCGGAAGCGGAAAGACCGAGTCCGGTCTGTTGTGGGCTGCGGCCCAGGTCGGCGAGTTGATTGCGCTGACCGGAGGAACACCCCGGTTGTTCTTCACACTTCCGTACCTGGCGTCGATCAACGCGATGACCGGTCGGCTCGGGCAGCTGGTGGAAGACACCGATGCCATCGGTGTCAGCCACTCCAAGGCCGCGTCCTACCATCTGTCCGCTGCGGTCTGCCCGGAGGACGGTACGGATGAGGAGCACGGGGGTGACCACCGGGCCGATGCTGCCCGCAAAGCCGTGGCCAGGCAGAACGCGACGCGACTGTTCCGCGAGACGGTCCGGGTCGGCACGCCGTACCAACTTCTTCGCGGGGCACTCGCCGGCCCCGCGCACAGCAGCATCCTGATCGACTCGGCCAACTCGGTCTTCATCCTGGATGAGCTGCACGCGTACGACACCCGGCGGCTCGGCTTCATCCTCGCGGCGATGCAACTGTGGGAGTCCCTGGGCGGGCGCATCGCCATCCTGTCGGCCACGTTGCCGGGGAGGCTCACCAGAACCGCCTCGACCCCAGGAAGCGGCAGCGGCAGCGGCCAAGGGCTCATTCCGCGCACACTCAAACACAATGTGACCTTGGTGGACGGCTACCAGCGCAACGCAAAAGCCCGCCACCGGCTGCGCATCGATCCAGCGCACCTGACCGACCCGGCTTCGTTGGCTCAGATCGAGACCCGCATCCGGGCCGGCCAGTCCGTGCTCGTCGTAGCCAACAACATCCGTGATGCCCAGACGGTGTTCCGTACGCTCGGGCCGTTGGCTCAGCAACTGCACGGACAGCAGGCGGCGATGTTGCTGCATGGCCGGTTCCGCCGTGGCGACCGCTCACGGATCGAACAGCGAATTCATACGCGGTACGGCTCGGGAAAACTACGCGTGCCGGGTCTGCTCGTCGCTACACAGGTGGTCGAGGTCTCGCTGGACATTGACATGGATGTCTTGCACACCTCGGCCGCCACGCTGGAAGCGCTGCTCCAACGGTTCGGCCGGGTCAACCGGCTGGGACTGCGAGAGGCAGCCGATGTCTGTCTCCACCCGCCGGCCTACGCCGTACGGCGTGGAGGAGGTGGCGAGCACGCTGACGGGGTTTACCCACGTCACCCTGTCGAAGCGGCCTGGAAGATCCTCGAACAGCAGGACGGAAGACTAATCGACGAGGCGGCTGCGAACCAGTGGTTGGACGAGATCTACGACAGTGTGTGGGGCGACGCGTGGGAGCGGGAGGTGATGGATCATCAGGAGGCGTTCACTCGCGACCTGCTGACCTTCCGTGCGCCGTTTGAAGACCGTGAACCGCTGGCCGAAGCTTTCGACAAACTCTTCGACGGCAGCGAGGGGATTTTGCAGGAGGATGTGGATGCCTATCGCGCGGCCTTACTGTCCGCGCCGGGCAAAGCGGGGCGGCTCCTGGCGGAGGACTACCTGATCCCGCTGCCCTGGTACGCCTTCGGAGCATGGAACAAGAAGCTCAAGGTCAATGTGATCGACGGTGACTACTCCGAGACGGAAGGGCTTACTGCCGTACGGAATTCCCGTCCGGGGGGCCGGGGCTACCAGATGGGGGAGGTGATCTGACGGATCATGCGGCGCTTGGGGCAAGGCTCTGACCTGCGGCGTTACACTACCGGCGGACTGCTGCAAAAAGGGTCCGGATGCGTGCTTAGAGATGTGCTCTGGCCTGGGGTTTTACCCTCGGGTCGTCATCGCCCCTTTGAGGGGTAGCAACTGCGGTACCCCACCCACTCCGCTACCGTCACCCTGCGTCGTCATCGCCCCTTTGAGGGGTAGCAACATGTACGGAACGTCAGCTCTGATGCCTTTGCGGACGTCGTCATCGCCCCTTTGAGGGGTAGCAACCTCCACTGCGACACCTTGACCACATCGCCGGGTTTCGTCGTCATCGCCCCTTTGAGGGGTAGCAACTCGGCAGCCTGCTGCGCCGACGGAGTCAACGCCTCGGTCGTCATCGCCCCTTTGAGGGGTAGCAACATGAGAACGGCGTGCCCCTGTGGGCGCCGGAGGAGGTCGTCATCGCCCCTTTGAGGGGTAGCAACCAGTGCTCCGGGGTGTGGTCGAGGTGGGCGGTGGTGTCGTCATCGCCCCTTTGAGGGGTAGCAACACGCATACGAGCTGCGCGACCCAACCGTATTCCGGGTCGTCATCGCCCCTTTGAGAGGACGTTCACACCGTCTTTGTGCCGCTATACACAGATCTACACCCTGCCGGAAATCGGCAGATATAAGGGTCTTTGAGAAGAAAGTCGCGGCTGTTCAAGCCTGCCCAGTCGGGCAGTTCGCTGTTGTTCATCCCGGTAGCTCCTGTCCGGTTCGAGGATGCCCGGAACGCGGATTTCGTCTCACCCGAACGAGCGATATCCCCGCCAAGCGCACGGTGAGTCAGTGGACTTATGACCCCACAGTCGCAGCGCCCTACCTACCGTAGCGACCTCACCGACGCCCGTTCGGACTCCCTCTCTGTCAGCCTTGGGTGAGACGTCCCGCTTTGTCGGGTTAGCCTGAGAGGGCACGACAGGAGCCCCCACCCCATGACCGTCACCGCGCCCACCGGGTCCGACCCCGCGCCCCGCGCCAAACGCCGAACGTTCACCGCGGAGTACAAACTGCGGATCGTCGCCGAGTACGACGCCGCCCCGAAGAACGAGAAGGGCGCGGTTCTGCGCCGCGAACGGCTCTACCACTCACACGTCCAGGAATGGCGGGCCGCCCGGGACGCCGGAGCACTGGAGAACCTGGTCGACCGCCGCACCGGCCCGGCCCGGCCCAAAAAGCCGACCGCCGAGGCGGAGAACGACAAACTGCGCCGCCGGGTCGAACGGCTGGAGAAGGAACTGGCCCGCAACAAGGCCGCACTGGAGATCCTGGGAAAAGCTTCGGCGCTCTTGGAAATGATCTCCGAGAGCGCGGACTGACGAGCACCGCGGACCCCGTCCTCGATGAGGCGTTCACCGGTGTCGAGGGCGAACTGGGCACCACCGCGGCCTGCCGCCTGACCGGCCGCTCCCGCGCCACCCACTACCGAAGACTCCAACCCGCCCCGCCCCCCAAACCCCGCGAACCACAGGACCAGCCCTCCGCCCTGACCGGCCAAGAACGCTCCGCGATACTGGAGTTGCTCAACAGCGACGAGTACGCCGAACCCGCACCGGCCCAGATCTGGGCCCGCGAACTGGACGCCGGCCGCTACCACTGCTCCGTCTCGACGATGTACTGGATCCTGCGCGCACACGGCCAGGCCGGTGAACGCCGCAGACAGGCCGTACATCCCGCCAAGACGGTGCCCGAACCCGTGGCCACCGGCCCGTCCCAGGTCTTCAACTGGGACATCACCAAAGCCGCCGGACCGGTCAAAGGCGTCTGGTACCACACCTACGTCATCCTCGACATCTACTCCCGGTACATCGTCGGCCACACCGTCGAGGCCGCCGAATCCGCGGACCGCGCCGAGGAGTTGATCCGCGAAACCATCGAACGCAACGGCGTCGTCCCCCAGACCGTGCACGCCGACCGGGGCACCTCGATGACGTCGAAGAAGGTCTCCCAGCTGTTGATCGATCTCGGAGTGACCCGGTCACACTCACGGCCGAAGGTCTCCAACGACAACCCCTTCAGCGAAGCCCAGTTCAAGACCACGAAGTACATGTCCGACTACCCCCAACGCTTCGACTCCCTGGCCCACGCCCGGGAATGGTTCGACGCGTTCATCGCCTACTACAACCACGAACACCGGCACTCGGGGATCGGCCTCCACACTCCGGCCTCCGTCCACTTCGGGACGGCCGACCAGGTCCGCGACCAGCGGGCGGTCACCCTCTCCCAGGCGTACGCCCGCCACCCCGAACGCTTCGGACGCAGACCCCGGCCACCCGCGATACCCGCTACAGCGTGGATCAACGATCCGGCCAAGCGCCGGGATACCGCACCACAAACTTCATAGATCCGTCACCGTCTCACTGGACTTGAAATCCTCCGACTTGATAGAACCGGCCCTGACGGAGTGGAGGGCTGAGCGTCAGAAGACCTCGCTCGGACTCGGCGGCCGGGTCACCGACCTGCGCGAAGTCATGAACACGATCCTCTACGTGAACCACACCGGCGTCCCCTGGCGCTACCTGCCGCACGACTTCCCCCCGCCCAGCACCGTCTTCTCCTACTTCAGCGCCTGGACCGCCGACGGCACGATCGAGAACCTCGGCGTCCGACTGCGCAGGACGGTCCGTGAGCAGGTGGGACGCACCGCGGAACCGACCGCCTGCGTCATCGACGCCCAAAGCGTCAAGACCGCCCACACCGTGCCCGACAGCACGCAAGGCACCGACGCGAACAAGAAGATCGTGGGCAGAAAGCGGAGCATCGTCGTCGACACGCTCGGACTGTTGCCGCTGGTCACCGTCACCGCGGCCAGCGTTTCGGACAACGACGCCGGCAAGCGACTCCTCACCCGCGTCGCCGCCGACCACCCCACGATCACCAAAGCCTGGGTCGACACCGGCTACAAGAACCAAGCCGTCGAACACGGCGCCGCCCTCGGCATCGACGTCGTCCCGCGAAACACGCAGGTCAAGGGCTTCTCCGTAGTCCCGCGCCGCTGGGTCGTGGAACGGACCTTCGGCTGGATCATGATGCACCGCCGCCTCGCACGGGACTACGAGACCAAACCCGCACACTCCGAAAGCATGATCCGCCTCGCGATGATCTCCAACCTCCTGAAGCGGGCCACCGGCGAAAGCACCATAACCTGGCACAACTCATGAAATACCGCTCACGCAACCAGAACGTCCTCTCAGTCCGCGATCGCCCGGTCAAGGCGCTCCACCGCGGCGAGGAAGTCCTCCGCCATTTCATACACGACCTCACGAACCGGCCGGACGCGGTTCAGCAGGCCGACGCCCTGCCCCACCCAGTAAGTAGCCAGTTCACGGGCACCTGCATCACCCTTCTCGGCGGACCTGTCCACGCGGCGCAATGCGGGTTCGCTCAGCATTGACTGGAGCGGCATCGGCAGCGCGCCGGGGTTTCCGGGGCCTTCCCACGCGTCCGTCCAACCGGACCGCAGCTGCCGGGACGGCTTGCCCGTCCGCCCCCGGGAGCGCACGGTGTCCCGCGACGAAGCGGCCACCAGCTTCTGCTTGGTCCACGGGGCGGTCTCAGCCTCCTCGGTGGTCAGCCACACTGAACCAGTCCACGCCCCAGCTGCGCCGAGTGCGATGGCCGCCGCCATCTGACGTCCTGTCACGATGCCACCGGCGGCCAGCACCGGGACGGCGCGGACCGACGCGATCGCCTCGACGACCTCGGGCACGAGCACCATCGTGGAGACCTCGCCGCAGTGCCCGCCCGCCTCGGTGCCCTGGGCGACGAGGATGTCCACTCCCGCCTGAACCTGCTTGACCGCGTGCTCCTTGGCTCCGACCAGGGCGGCGACCGGGACGCCTGCGGCGTGCGCGCGATCGATCATGTACTGCGGCGGAACCCCGAGGGCGTTGGCGACGAGCCGCACCGGATGGCGGAAAACCACGTCGAGCAACTGCTCGCCGAGTCCGTCGCCGACCAGGGCGGGGTGCGCGGCCGTGGCGGCCCGCCCGCGCGGGACCGGGTCCACGCCGTGCCGGGTGAGCAGATCGTCGACGAAGTCCCGGTGTCCGCCGGGGATTCGCGCTTCGAGATCCCCGCGCCGGAGCCCTTCGCCTTTGCCCTCATACCGCTCCGGCACGATCAGATCGACGCCGTACGGTTTTCCCGCGACCTGCTCGTCGATCCACGTCAGGTCCAGCTCCAGCTCGTCGGCGGGGTGCGACGACGCGCCGAGCACGCCGAAGCCGCCCGCGTTCGTGACCGCGGCTACGACGTCGCGGCAGTGGCTGAACGCGAGCAACGGCAGGTCGATGCTGAGGAGTTCGCAGATCCTGGTCTTCATGAATCGCCTTCCGCAGTGGCTGAAGGTGGAGCGGCTCCGGCCCGGCCGCCGAGCAACTCGGTTGTTTTGTCGGCGAGTTGCTCCAGGCCGCCCAGCATGGCGGGGTCCGGGCCAGAGTGCCAGGCCGGAGCTACCGCAACTGGCAGTGTCACCAGTCCACCGACCGGTTCTGGATGTTTCAGTGCAGGGCGGAGCAGCACTGATGGAACAGTTCGCCAAGCCTGATCGTCCTGCTTGTGCTCCACTGAACACGTGTCCGTGGTTCCGATGATCTTCGCAAACGGCTGGGCCAGCGGCATCAGCTCCTACGCCGTCGTCCTGCTCCTGGGGCAGCTCGGCCGCTTCGGCGGTATCGACAGCGTGCCCACCGCCCTGGAGCGCACCGATGTGCTCGCGGTTGCGGCGGTGCTGTTCCTGTGCGAGTCGGTCGCCGACAAGATCCCCTATGTGGACACCGTCTGGGACATCGTCCACACCGTGATCCGGCCCGTCGCCGGAGTGGCGATCGCTGTCCTGATCGCGGGCCACGACCCCGGGTCCGTCGATGACGTCACAGCCGGCGCGGTCGGCGGCACGACCTCCCTGTCCAGCCATCTGGTCAAAATGGGCCTGCGGATGGGCATCAACACCTCCCCTGAACCGTTCAGCAACATCGCCATGAGCGTGGCGGAGGAATCATCACTGGCCGGGGTCGTCTCCCTTGCGGTGTTCCACCCCGTCGCCGCAGCGGCGATCGCCGCCGCGCTGCTGGTGATCGGCGTGATCCTGGTCTGGTTTGTCTACTCCCGCATCCGCCGGTTCCTGATCCGTACGCGCAAGCGATGGGACAAGGAGCCGGCGGCGTCCTCCCCAGCGGGCGGATAGCGTGGACAGTAGGGAGGATCGATCCGCCTCAGTCGCGTCGGCACTCTCTGCGCCTGCTCAAGCGTTCGCGGCCCGGTACTGCTTTCGGCGGTGCGATGGCTCATGACAGGGATGCTCCGGTTCGCTGCTGGGTGGCGTGGAGCCTCAGCCAATTTCAGTGGTGGTCCGTCAGATTTGGCCAGGCGTACGGAAGCTCTCGCAGCTTAATCAGACTCGGTCGCTCGGTCGGACCCCGGACCCCGGACCCCGGACCCCGGTCAGATCCTGTTCCAGTAGAGGGCCACACCGAGCGCGCCGAGCAGCAGGCACATGCCGATGTTGACGACCTTGTACCTCAGGAAGATCGCCACGAACTCGCGGATCATCGCGTTCGATCAGGTAGTCGGCCATCGCGCGGGCCTCCGGCACCTTTTTGTCACTGCCCGTGCCACCGGACGTGACCAGGACCAGGGGTTTACCCCGGGCCGTCTGTGCCTCGTACACGGCCCGGCCGCGGTTCAGCA
This sequence comes from Kitasatospora sp. UYEF31, assembly GCF_057291755.1. Classification (NCBI taxonomy): domain Bacteria; kingdom Bacillati; phylum Actinomycetota; class Actinomycetes; order Kitasatosporales; family Streptomycetaceae; genus Kitasatospora; species Kitasatospora sp. UYEF31. The sequence continues at coordinate 64,790 of NZ_JBXAWK010000005.1, read as the reverse complement.
GCGAGGCCGAGGTAGACGGCTTTGCTGAACCCGCGGTGGTCACGGCGGACGCCGACGCAGAAGAGGAGAAAGAACAAGCCGACGGCGATTTGGACGAACATGTCCAGAGCTTATTCATGATCCTTATATATTCATGAACACCCAGTAGCCGATGGGCTGAGCGGCCGGTTCCTGCTGGATGTACGCACGCATGATTACGCCCCTCGCGTTCACGAACGGGCTAACGCGAGCACCGTAAAAGGTCAGGTGCAGTTGAGGTCAAGGGCCGCGCTTCCGTACGGGAATTCCCATGCATCCCCCAAATGCCAGGTGTGTCGCTCCCGCGGCCACCCGCTCGGCGCAGCGGAATCGGTCGCCCGCGTGCGGGTTGCCGGATCGTTGGCCACGATGGATCATGCCGGGCGACTGTCCGGCCCGATTGAGGAGCGGCCGATGAGCATGCCGGACCTGGTGGCACAGAAAGTGACCAGTTCTGCGACCGGTTCGCTGTTCCGGCAGATTCGGCTCCCGGCTGCGATCGTCATCTTCATCGTCGTCACCGACCTGATCACCAGTCGCGAGACCATCGTCTACCCGTTCCTGATCCTCGCCCCGGCGCTGGGCGCGGTGACCGCGGGACCCTGGGTTGTCCTGGCGATCGGGCTGATCGCCCTGCCGCTGCGGTATGCGCTCGCCACCTACGACAACCTGACCCCCTCGGTGACCGATCACACGTTTGTCATCTACACGCTGGTCTTCCTGACTGCGGTGATCACCAGTGCGGTCCTGGCCGCGGTCCGGGTACGCCGCGAGCGTGCGCTCGCGGTGATGTCGGAGGTGGCGTCGGCCGCACAGCGCGCGATCCTGCTCCCGCCGCCGTCGAGGGTCGGCGGCATCAGTCTCGCGGTGCGCTACTTCGCCCTCGCCGACGAGGCCGAGCTCGGCGGCGACCTGTACGAGGTGGCCGACACCCCGTTCGGCGTACGCATCATCATCGGCGACGTACAGGGCAAAGGGCTCGCCGCGGTCCGGACGGCCGCGGTGACCCTGGGCGCGTTCCGCGAGTCCGCGTACGACGAACCCGAGCTCGGCGCGGTCGCCCAGCGGATCGAGCGCAGCCTCAACTGGCACACGCGGGACGAGGAGTTCGTCACCGCACTGTTCGTGGAGGTACGTGCCGACCATCTCGCAATGGTCCACCGCGGACACGAACAGCCCCTGCTGATCAGGGCGGACGGAACCGTGCAGGTGCTTGAGCCGCCGGACCCGGGTGTCCCGCTCGGACTCGGCGAACTTGCCCTGTGCTCCCCGGGGTTGTGGCTGCCGCCCTTCGCCGACGGCGACCTGCTGGTCCTCGTGACGGATGGCGTCCCAGACGCTCGGGACGCGGCCGGCCGGCCCTATCCCCTGGTGGAGAGGGCGACGGCGTTGTTGGCGAAGTCTCCAGGTGGCGTGGACCCGGCCGCGGCGGTCAACCGGCTCGGCGCGGATCTGCTGGGCTACACCCGTGGGCTCGGGCTCACCGACGATGCGGTGATCTTCGCCTTGGCGCGTGACCCAGGCGGGCGGGGACCTGTTGCGCACAACGTCGCCGGGGAGTGACGCTTTCACACTTTGACCGTACCGAGCCCGGCTTCTATCCAGTTGGACCGGCTCTCCGGACCTGCCCCGGGCGGGGAGTCCGCGGTCGTGGGCGCTATAGCCGCCTGGGACTTCGAATGGTTAAACGGCAGGTTCGTAGTACGCGTCAGCCTTGGCTGTGCCCGGCTCGCCCGACGGTGGCGCCTTGATCACCCGGAACGTCACGCCGTTATGGTTCACCTTGTCGTCGACCTTGTACTCCGACGCTTCATCGAATCGCCAGTACGGTACGGCCGGATCGAATGGCAGGCCTATACCGCCCATCCACTCTCCTACTGGCACCGGGGCGCGCTGGTAGTCGTCAGGCATTGATTCCTCTCGGCTGCTCGGGCATCGACGCCCCCGTTGTAGTGAGCGCTGATGTGTTGTCATATCCGGTTGCCCGACCCTCGTCGGCCCACACCGCGGGGACGCTGATCCGCTGAGGCATGCAGCACGGTGCCCAGCCCGTCATCTCCGCAGACAAGCATATTGCGGAGTACGGACCCCAGTGGGTCCTACTGACCGACTGGCCGACTTGCTTGCTTACTCACTGTCCAGTTGGCCCGTGCGGCCCGTGCGGCCCGTGCGGCCCGTGCGGCCCGTGCGGCCCGTGCGGCCCGTGCGGCCCGTACGGCTTCGGTGGCGTACCCGTGCCCGTGTCGGTCCGCGGCGAGGGTGAAGCCCAACTCAGCCTGCATCTGGTTCTCGTGCAGGTTCACACCCACATCGCCGATCAGCGGGCCAGTGTCTTTGAGCTCGACCGCGTACTGGAACCAGCCGGATTTCCTGGGGTCACCAGTAGCGAAGTTCGCGACCAGGTCGGCTGCGGAGGCAAGTGAAACGGGCGCGGTCCAGCTTTGGTAGCGGGCGACACTGGGGTCCGAGCGGTAAGCCGCGAGCGCAGGGGCGTCATCCAGCTGAAAGCGGCGCAGGATCAGTCGGGGAGTGTCGAGAAGCATCCCGTGAGCATCTCACGGGGGAAAGCCGTGTTGATCATGGGAATCCTGCGGCGCGAATCGGGCCGTTCCAAGCACAGGAGTCGCGAGATGCCGATGATCAACAAGGTGGCTGGGGTGATACGGGAAACAGCTCGCCAGTCGCCTGGCCGTGATCCTCCGGTCGACTGAGGGAGGGGCGGCTTCAGCAATCCGGAACGCTACGTCCGAATCCCGCCAGCTGTCTCAGCTTGCGCGCCGCACAGTAGGAAGCGAGAACACGGACCGCGCCGAGGCTGCCTGCAGTGACCGAACAGCGACCGAACAGCGACCGAACAGCGACCGAACAGCGACCAACCAACGACCGGCAGCGACCGAACAGGGACCGAACAGGGACCGACGGCGACCGATGGACCGAGAACCGGGATTGACCATGACTCTGCACGCGAGCATCGACAAGCCGCGCAACGGGCCGCTGTTCGTCGGTGGAGAGCAACCGACAAGCTTGCGCGAGCGGGTGGACGGCGCCGACTGGGCGGGGCTCAGCAGCGAAGTCAATGCGTACGGGTGTGCTCTGACTGGGCCCCTGCTCACCCAGGCGGAGTGTCGGGGTATCGCGGAACTGTACGACCAGGAACACCTGTTCCGCGCCACGATCGACATGGCGCGCTACCGCTTCGGGGCAGGGCAGTACCGCTACTTCGCCAATCCGGTTCCAGGGCCCGTCCAGGACCTCCGCGCGGCGTTCTATCCGCGGTTGCTGCCGATCGCCCGTGACTGGGCGCAGAAACTCGGCAGACCGGCACCGTGGCCGGACACGTTGGACGAGTGGCTCGCCCAATGCCACGAAGCCGGGCAGACCCGGCCGACGCCGATCCTGCTCCGCTACGGGCCGGACGACTGGAACGCACTCCACCGTGACCTGTACGGGGATTTGGTCTTCCCACTTCAGGTGGTGATCGGGCTCGATGAATACGGTACGGATTACACCGGCGGCGAATTCCTGCTCGTCGAGCAACGGCCCCGTGCACAGTCGCGGGGCACGGCACGGGGCCTCACCCGGGGTCATGGACTGGTCTTCACCACCCGCGACCGCCCGGTGCCGTCCAAACGGGGCTGGTCGACCGCACCGGTCCGGCACGGCGTGAGTACGGTCCGCTCAGGGTCCCGCCGGACCCTCGGCCTCGTCTTCCATGACGCGGCATGACGTCGTATGACCTCGTATGCCGTCGCATGACGCAGCCTGATGCCAAAGGAAACGACGAGTATGCACAGCGCATCATCAAAAATCCCTGACGGGTTCCAGGCGTCGGCCCCCGGGCTGTCGGCCGGTGCCCCGGGCCGCCGGATCGACGCTCGCACGGGGCGGGGCGACCGGGCTGGTCCGCAGCAGACCCGGGCAACGAACCCCGGTGTCGGCCCGGGTCCGCCCCCGTACACCCAGTCCGAATTCGCCACCGTCCTTGACCTTCTCGACCGCGCTTGGACAGTCACCGTCGGCCACAGTCGCGACGACGCCTCGTGCGCTGCGGCACGGGGCTTCATCGCGGCCTGGGAGGCAGCGGGAAAAGATGTCCTCGCAGTCGTCGACTGGCCCGAGGAGGCGGCCTCCTGGCTGCGTCCCGCGCGGCGGTTCGCCGCAGGGGACCCGGACGCCTGGGTAGTGGCCGCGACCCCGCTCGGCTGGACGCAGATGAGTCGGCGGCTGCGACGCAGCACAGGATGGGATCCGGAACGGACGTACGGATTCGCATCCCTCGAAGACCCATCCCTCGAAGACCCATCCCTCGAAGACCCGTCCCTCGAAGACCCGTCCCTCGAAGACCCGCAGGTCACGACACTGGCCGGGGCGGAGAGGGCCCCAGGTGTGCGCGGTGCGCGGGTGGAAGGCGAAACTTGGGGTGTGGAACGCCGACAACCTCCCAGCGGCGACTGGAGCGCCCGGTTTCCGACCCGGGCCCACAATGATCGAGCAGAAGGCTGACTCCGTTGTTCTTGTTCGACCAAGCGGACCGGGCCCGTGCGGAAATCACCCCGGGGGCCGTGCACGTACCCGGCTGGCTGACGTTGCCGCAACAACAACAGCTGGTCGGGGCGTGCCGGGGCTGGGCGCGGGGCCCGGTGCCGATCCGGCACACGACGCTGCCACGCGGCGGCGTGATGTCCGTGCAATCGGTGGGTATCGGCTGGCACTGGCGTCCGTACGAGTACAGCCGTACGGCAGATGATGTGAACGGCGCACGGGTCGCGGAGTTCCCGGACTGGCTGGTGGATCTGGGGCGCGCGGCGCTCACCGCGGCGTACGGCACGGACAACCCGGAGGCCAGGCCGGGGCAGGGCGAGCCGGCCGGAGACGATCCGCTCACCAACGACCAGCTCAAGGACAGTGCCGCCGACTACACGCCGGACACCGCGCTCATCAACTTCTACGACGGCGAAGCCAGACTCGGTATGCACCAGGACAAGGACGAGAAGTCCAGTGCCCCGGTGGTCTCACTCAGCATCGGTGACGCGTGTGTCTTCCGGTTCGGCAACCCTGAGAACCGCAACAAGCCCTACACCGATGTGGAGTTGCGTTCCGGCGATCTGTTCGTCTTCGGCGGGCCGTCGCGCTTCGCGTATCACGGTGTCCCGAAGGTGTATCCGGGCACCGGTGACCCGGCCACGGGGCTGAGTGGCGGGCGACTGAACATCACCATGCGGGTCACCGGGCTGCCGGGCTGACTAACCCGTACCGGCTGTCATGTCCCGTGGCGCGGATCCGGCGCAGTCGGCAGCGTGGCGACCGGCGGAGCCCAAGATTGTGTGTTCCCGGGGACAAGGATGTCGCCCGCCTGAACCACATAACTTCCGTCAGCCCGGTGAATCACGGTCACGCCGGACTTCTTCTCCGCTGCGTGGGCGGCCGTGGAAACCTGACCCTCGGTGTCGCCGTCCGTACCGGCGGCGCGCGCCGACGTCGCGCCGGTGGACAGGCCGACCGTTGCGACGACGAGGGCCAGGACGGACGCGGCCGCGCGTCCCATGCGCCGTGTGAACTTAAGTTTCATGCTGTTGTTCCCCTGAGCTGCGTACGGGATGGAAAACGTCCCGCCGAACGGGGAACGCGTACGCACAAGATCACAATTGGCGAGGCCCGTCTGCGCTTTCAGCCCATACTCACTCGAACGTGTGGCCCGGCCGCGAGCAGGCTTCGAACCTGGGACCGGAAGACCGGAAGACCGGAAGACCGGAAGACCGGAAGACGGGAAGACGGGAAGACGGGAAGACGGGAAGACGGGCCGCCCGGCCGGGACTCACGTGAACGAAACCGCGTCGATCAGACTCGCCAAGGCCCGCACGAGGTCGGCGAATCCGTCGTGGACCGGACCGCCGGGCTCCGTTACATACACGTCACGCCGGATCTCCACCATGACCCCGGACACGCGACAGTCCTGCTGATAGTGCTTCAGCGGGATGTAGCAGCCGGAGAAGGGCGTGTTCAGCCCGCAGTCGCCGAATGCAGTCCGGGCCGCGTCCGTCAACGACGGCGGCGTGTGGAACTCGTCGGTCCCCAGGCAGACGGCCGGTCGGGGCGTGCCGCTGTGCAACTCGTACGGCAGCGGCTCGCGTGGATAGGAGTGCACGTCGATGATCACCGCACGCCCGACGGCCGCCAGGCGCTCGTCCACCAGGTCTGTCAGCGCTGCGGCATACGGACGGTAGTGCGCGGCCAGCAACTCCTCGGCGTGTACGGGGTCGTCCCCGCGCAGTCGGAGACCGTGGGACGTCCGGGTGTAGACCGCGCCCATCCCGACCGCCGCCATCTCCTCCCGCGCGTCGGGGAACCGCTCGGGGTCGACGACAAGGCGAGAGTACGTGTTGGTGAACACCCACGGTGCGAACTGTGCTTTGCCTGCTGCCTGTTCGGCCAGTTCGGCGGTATGCGCGTCGGTCATGTGGTCGAGTTCGCCGCGCAGCGCCTGGTCGTTCAGCAGGATGTGACGACGGGCGGCGTCGGTGATCCGGCGGGAGCTGTGGGGGGCGTGGAGGATGACGGGGGAGCCGGCTGCGCCGACAACGGTGGCGAAGGGGACCGGCACAGGTTCTCCTCTGCATCGCGTCGATGATGATGTCGGGTTGGGGCCGCGAACGGTCCGGGGGCGTCCGGCTTTGTCCGATTGCGGGCCTGCGGGCGTCTTCTGGGAGAATTAGTCAGGAAGCGACTGATGCCGGCTGAACAGTTCGGCAGCAGTAATTGGCCGTCTTCTGGTGGCTGCGAGGTTGTCCTTCGCCTCCCGTGTGCAGCGGAAGGGGATGATGGAGAGCCCATGATCGATCCGGAGCCTGCGCCTCACCGGTGGTACAGCTCCCGGGCCCGTCCCAAGTCAATCGCCCCGTCCGAACCCAGGTCCAGGAAGTACTCCACCTGCCACGCCTGCGTACTCCCGGCCTGCCGGTTCGTCGTCGTCACCCACGGTGGATAGACACGGAACCCGCGCTTCCCGCCCACCCCGTTCCTCGAAACGATGTCCCGTGCGCAGAGCACCTCCCGCGGAAAGACGAACTGTCCGAAATGACCGCCGTCCCGGCTACTGATGACAAAGAGGTGGACGGGGTCCGCGGCGTCGAAAGGTGCGATCGGGCCGGATTCCGACCTTTTCCACATCGTGACGAACTGCCCGACCTTCGTCGGGGTCGTCTTAGCCGCCCGGAATCTGACGGAACAGCCGTTCAGAGTGAATTCGTACGCCGCGTATTCAGCGCTCTCCGCTTCGGCGACCGGCGGGGAGCACATGAATTCGACCGGGTCGTACACCAGCGCCTTCGCGGCGCGGAGATCGTCATGGACCAGTCCCGCAGCGGACCGGGACCCGAAGTCTGCGGCGGCGGACGCTGACAAGCCCGCGCGGTTGATCGTCATTCCGCCATCCTGCCATCGCCGACCGCGTGGGGGATGAGCCGCACGCAACAAACGCCACACCTGCGGATCACCTCCGCAGCGCATGGCCCTGCCCAGGCCCAAGGGATTCTCCGCCTTGCGCGGGAAGCTGAAACTCAGCCCCCGACCGTCACCGAAAACTCCCCGGGCAGCGGGCCCGCCGCGATGATCCCGGCGAGTTCTTCCGCCGAAGTCTTGGTGAACTTGCCGCTGATGACCACCTGACCGCCAGGGATCGGAGTCGCCACGGCAGGTGCGGAAATCACCCGACCCTGACTGACGATCGCAATGCGATTGGCCGGGTCAGGCTGTACGGAGAGGCGGCCGGTCAAGTCGGTGAAGCGCGCGGCAGCGGACTGCGTGAGGGTGACCCTGATCTGCCAGCCCAAGCCGGAGTCGGACATCGACGGCACCGCCGAGGCCACCTCGCCACCCGCGATCTCCACCGGTCCGAGGGCGAACTTCTCCGCCGGGTCGCCCTGGTCGGCGGCCTGGCATCCGACGGTCGGCGCGTCAGCGGCGGCGACCTCGTCCGCCGGAGGCTTTGTGCAGTCGAGCGCGGCGAACTTTTCCTGCAACGCGGCGGGGACGGTCCCTTGCAACGCGCCGGGCATGGTCCCTGGCAACGTGCCGGGCATGGTCCCGGCGGTGTCGACCGCACTCACCGTACGGAGTTCAACGGTCCCCATCCGCCCCAAGGACTGCACCCTGTCAGCGGGAACGCCATCCTCGACGACCTTCAGGAAGACCTTCGGCCCTTCCGTACGGAGCATCTTGACGTGCAGTCCGAGAGCCTCGGCGCGCTGACGGACTGACTTCTGCGCGGCCGCCGCCTCGGCTCCGGCCAGCGGCCTGACCCCGGTCAGCGTTATCGCGGTGCCGCCGGGGGAGTCGACGGTCGGAACCGCGCTGGGAGTCCTGTTCGTACTCGCACTCGCACTCGCACCCGCACCCGGCCCCGGCGAAGTGCTCGCGCCGAGCACATCGGTGATCTTCTTCTTCCCGCTGCCATCACTGCACCCGGCCAGGGCGATCACCAACCCGCAGACGGCAGCCAACCCGGCAACACGATCTCCCATGATTCGCATCCCAGCACCCTGCCAGAAGCCGACACTCTGTGAACGGCGTACGGGCCAACCGGTATACGGTCGATCCGCCCCACGACGTGAAGGAGCACACGGTGACACGCGTTGCGATAATCGGCGGCGGGATCGGCGGCTTGGCCGTCGCACTGTTCCTTGGACGCCGGGGCCACCCGGTGACCCTGTTCGAACGCGACAGCCGCAGCGCGGGCCACGACCTCGACCGTGACTTCTTCGCCTGGCACCGCCCCACCACCCCGCAGGCGGTCCAGCCGCACGGAATCCTCGGGCCCGTACGGCGGGTACTGCTCGACGAAGCCCCCGACGTCTACACCGCGATGCTGCGCCTGGGCGCCCGCGAGCGCCACGAGTTCGACTGGTTCCCCGAACACCCGCCGGTCCGCGCGGGCGACGAGGACCTGGTGACGATACAGACGCGGCGCATCGTCCTCGAAGCCGCGTTGAGCGCCGCCGTGGCCCGCGAACCCAGTGTCGAAACCCGCCGGGGAGACCCCGTCGAAGGCCTCGTCGTCGACGAGAACGGGCCGGTCCCCAGGGTCAAAGGCGTTCGTACGGTTTACACCCGGCAGCCCGCCGAACTCGTCATCGACGCCGGAGGGCGGCGCTCCCCGGTCGCCGGGTGGCTGGCCGAAGCCGGCTGCCGTGACGCCGTCGTGGAGAGCCGTCGTACGGGGATCGCCTACTTCTGCCGCTGGTACCGAGTGCTACCCGGCGGTCCGCAGGACCCCGGGCACGTGAAGGCCGGCTCGGTGGCACCGTTTGCCGTCGGTGGGGTCTTCCCGTCGGACAACGGCGTTTTCGCGGTGGCACTCATCGTGTCCACCAGCGACCCGACCCGCGTTGCCCTGCGCGACCCGGAGGTGTTCGAAGCCGTCGCCCGGAGCTTCCCCGCAGCCGCGGCGTGGCTGGCGCTGGAACACGAAGTGCTCTCCGCGGTACAACCCATGGCCGGTCTGGAGAACCGCTGGACGTCGTACACGGACGACCAAGGTCCCATCGTCACCGGCCTCGTGGGCATCGGGGACACGATCACGCACACCAACCCCACCCTCGGCCAGGGAGCGGCCCTGGCACTGCGAGCCGCCCAACGAGTGGCCGCCCACGCTGCCGGTGCCGCAGCGGATCCGGAGGCGTTCGTCCGGGATTACCACGAGTGGACCGTACGGAATCTGCGCCCGTGGTTCGACATTCAGGTCGCTGTTGACAGTACGTATGAGGCCCGGCTCAGCGCGGCGATCGCCAAGCCGCCGGAACCTCTCACAGGTTCGGCGTGGCAGCAGGCGGTTCTGTCCGCCGCCGCGTACGACGACCCGGTGATCATGCGGGCCCGCGCACAGGTCCGGCATCTCCTGGTGACCCCGGATCAGGCGTACGGCACGGAGGAGATCAAGACCCACGTCCAGCGTTGGCTGACGGAACACCCGGACTTCACGCCGGTGTTCGACGGGCCGGACCGGGGCGAGTGGGAGTCGGTCGCCGCGCGCGACCAGGTTGCGGGGGCGCGGGAAGGGGGACCGGACCAGTGCGGTGTCCGGTGACCGTAACGCCGGAATTTGCCCGAACACCGTGTCAGAACAATGTGAAGATCTCCGCCAGCGCGGTCGGCCGCTGGTCCACCGGCAGGTGGTCCACAAAATGCAGTGGGCACCCCAATGCCGCAGCTCCGCCGTCCGCAGCGCGGTCGTCGCCGACCATCAGGACCTCGGCCGGCGCCAGGCCCAGTTGGTCACACGCGGACTGGAAGATCGTGGGATCGGGCTTGTGCGCGCCGAACTCGTACGAGAGCACGCACACGTCGATCAGCGAATCCACGTTGTGACCACGCAGAACCGCGCGCAGATCCCACCCGATGTTGCTCACCACGGCGACGGGCACGCCCCGGCTGCGCAGTTCCTTGAGTGTGCTCTCGGTGTCCGGGTAGGGCCGCCAGGAGGCGGCCGTCATGTGCCGGTCGTACAGCGCCTCGGCGAGTGCGGGAGAAGCCAGCGCCTCCCGGCCCAGTGCCGTGTACACGGCGCGGTGCTGATCTGAAGTCAAATCCCTTTCCTGCCATGGGATTTCAAGGTGCTGTGGCAGATGTGCCGGGGCTGGGCCGCCCGGTAGCGCACCGGCTGACTCCAAGCGGGCTACGCAGCCGGTGAGTTCGTCCTCCGCCATGTCCGGCCCAGTTTCGGCCAGTACCGCGCGCAGCCATTCCTCCGTCGACTCGATGCGGAAGAGCGTCCCGGAGAAGTCGAACATCACGCCTTTGACCATGGGAGTGATCCTTACATTCGGGTTGACCGTACGTAAGGCATCTTCTCAGCCAGGCGCGGGGAAGGCAGACTTGACCGGCTGGATCCAACCGCAGGTCAGGGGTTGGCAGGCCGGTTGTCAGGGGCTCCCGCGTCGGTAGGGGTAGTTGCGCGGAACCGGTCACCGCCGCACGATAGCGCCTCTTCGGGAGTACGGGAACAGGCTGCCCGACGGCCGCTCTTCGGGAGTACGGGAACAGGCTGCCCGACGGCCGGAAGCCGGGACGTCGCTCCGGAAACGCGCGGCCCGAAGCAGCTGACGGGCAGTCATCCCGCCCGTCAGCCTGCTCATTTCAGCGGCGGGACATATAGAGGTCGAGTGCCTTGTGCAGCACCTTGTTGAGCGGGAAGTCCCACTCGCCCAGATACTCGGCGGCCTGGCCGCCGGTACCGACCTTGAACCGGAGCAGGCCGAGATGGTGGTTGCCCTCCGCCAGAGTGTCGGTGATGCCCCGCAGGTCGTAGACGCTGGCGCCCATTTCGTGCGCGTCACGCATCATCTGCCACTGGATGGCGTTGCTCGGCTGGAGTTCGCGCTTGCGGCTGGTCGACGCGCCGTAGGAGTACCAGACGTGGTCCCCGACGGTGAGCATCGTCGCTGCCGACAACACCTCGCCGTCCTGCTCGGCCAGGTAGAGCCGCATGCGGTTCGGGTCCTCGGCGGTCAGCGCGGTCCACATGCGCTGGAAGTACGGCAACGGCCGGGGGATGAAGTGGTCGCGCTTCGCAGTCTCGACGTAGAGGTCGTAGAAGACCGGCAGATTCCAGTAGTCGCCCTGCACCACCTTCACCCCGGACTTCTCGGCCTTCTTGATATTGCGGCGCCACTGCTGGTTCAGGCCCAGTCGAATATCTTCCAACGACCTTCCCGCGAGCGGGACTTGGAAGACGTAGCGGGGCTGGCCCGCGGCGAACCCGTCCTCGTCGTCGGTCTCCGGCTGCTGCCATCCCATCCGGCGGAGCCGGTCGGCGATGTCGAAGGCGCGGGGTTCGAGTGAGGTGGAATCGACATCGCGCAGCCGGTTCGCCTCCGGGTCGGCGATGGCGGCCTTGACCGTCTCGGCGTCCCAGCGGCGGCCGATGACCGGCGGGCCGATCTTGACTGAGAAGGCACTGTGCGTCTTGAGATAGGCGAGCATCGGCTGCAGCCACTGTTCGAGATCCGGTGCGTACCAGTCGATGACCGGCCCCTCGGGCAGGTAGGCGAGGTACCGCTTGAGCTTCGGCACCGGCCGGTAGAGGACCAGTCCCACACCGACGAGTTTGCGGTCCTCGTCGAACCACCCGAGGTTTTCCGAGCGCCAGTCCGGCTTCACATCGCCCCAGGACGGGACTTGCATGTGGCTGGCCGACCCCCGGGCCGTGACGAAGGCCAGATGTTCCTCACGGCTGATTTCTCGGACGCGGTAGCGCACGGGCGGTCCTCACTTTGGTACGTACGGTTCGGCGGTAAGTCTGGCACTGCCGCCGGTTTGCGGTTTTGATCTTGGGTGAGGGCCGCCGCCGGCGGCGGAGTTCACCGCCCGGGGCGACCCTGGAGGACGAACTCGAAAGCGCCGATCCGCTCAAGCCGGCGCAGGAACTCCGCCGCGGGGTAGAACTCCGCGGGTGCGTGCACGCCGGGCTTGAGCGGGACCGTGGCGTCGAGGATGTCCTCAGCGGCCTCCACCGTGGCCAGCACGGCCGCGCGCCACAGGTGCTCACCGCGCACGTGGGCGTGCCGGATGCCGGAGGCCGCCTCAGCCCGGACCGCGATGGTGAAGCTGTTGCGGCTCCGGGTCTCGTCGTCGACGTGTTCGTTTTCGAAGATCTGCGGTTCGGCGAAGGTCGTGGCGGTGATCCGGGCCTCGACCTTCCGCACCGGGACGTGCCGGGGCACGGTGACCGGTTCACAGACGGGGAACGGCGCCAGCATCTCCTGCTCTCCGAGCGGCGGCGGGAAGGTGAAGCGTTCGATGCGCATCTCCTCAAGCCCGTCGTGCAGGACGCCGTCGGTGTATCCGATCCGCTGGGGTTCGGAGATGAGCAGGTCGTAGGTACGGTGCGCGCCGGACGTCATCATCCAGCCGGAGACGGCGTAGCCGACGGTGATCGACTCGATGTCGTCCAGGCCGTCCGCCACTGCTCCGGCAAGCAGGTCGCCGAGGCCGCCGTAGAGGCTGAACGCGGGCAGCATGACCACTCCGGCGGCTTGGGCCGGGGCCTGGAACTCCTCGAACACGCGCTTGACGTGGTGGTTCTCCACGGCGTGGTCGAGGTAGTGGCAGCCGCCCGCCACTGCGGCGGCGGCCAGCGGAACGCCGGTCTCGGCGAAGGGGCCCGCGCACTGGATCAGCAGCCCGGCCTTTCCGGCGAGGGCGCGCAGTGCCTGCGGGTCGTCCACGGTGGCGGGGTGCACCTGCGCTGCGGGTACGCCCAGTTCTTCGGCGACCCGGTGCAGGGCCGGGCCGTCGCGGCCGGAGAGGAGGACCTCCCGGCCCCGGGTGAGGAGTTCGGCGGCGACCAGTCGGCCGGTGTGGCCGGTGGCGCCGTAGATCGCGACTAGCGGTCGGGACATGATTACTCACTTCCATACCGAGGGTATGCAATCGCTGTGAATTGAACATACGTACCGTCGGTATGCTCGTCAAGTACCTTTCAGGGAGGCAGATATGACGGCCCGTCGGACCCAGTCGGAACGATCCGGGACAACAGCGGAGCAGTTGCTCGCGGCAGCTGAGCGATTGTTCGGCCGCGACGGATACGCGGCTACCTCGCTGGAAGCGGTGGCCGGGGCCGCGGGAGTCACCAAGGGGGCTGCCTACCACCACTTCAGCGGCGGGAAGACGGCCCTGTTCCGCGCGGTCTTCCTGCGCCAACAGGGGCGGGTGGCCGAGGAGTTGGAGCGTTGCGCGGCGACTGCGCCGGATCCTGTGACCGCTCTGCGGCTGGGCTGTCTGACCTTCCTGCGGCGCTGCCTGGACCCGGACTTCCGCCGGATCACCCTGCTCGACGGACCTTCGGTGCTGGGCTGGGAGGGCGTGCGTGAGCTGCAAGGTCCGCACACGCTGCGCGTGCTGCAACAGGGCCTGCGGGACGCGGCGGGTGCGGCCGGGGCGCGTCCGGAGGCTGAGGAGACACTGGCGCTCCGCGGTCAATTGGTGTTCGGGGTGCTGTGCGAGGCGGGAATGGTCCTGGCCCGCTCGCCCGACCCGGAGGCGGCGCTGCCCCGACTGGTGGGTGAGGCGGAGCGGCTGCTGGCGTCGGTGACCACCTGACAGGGCAGGCCGTCGCCTGGCACCACTCGGCCTGACCCACGTGCAGTTCGTGTTGCTCGCCTGCGCGTGGTGGCTGAACAACCAGGGTGAACATCCCGACCAGTTGACCGTCGCCCGTCAGGCGGGCACGGGTGTCACGATGACCTCCCAGGTGCTGTGCGCCTTGGCGGACTCCTTTGTACTAGTACGAAATCTGCTGTCGGACACCTACGCGTCAGACACGGACGCGGCGGATCGTACGGGCGTACACCAGACGGCCGAACAGCGTCCAGATGATCCGGCCCGGCAGTGGCAGACCGCCGAGGATCACCGCCCGCTCGTCCGCGTCCGCGTCCTCCAGGACCATGCCCAGGAGCAGGATCAGTTCCGGCTTCGGCGTGGTCTCCACGAAGTGCTCGCCCATCGCGTTCCACTCGGCGGCGGTCAGGTGCCGCGCGGCCAGCGGGAGGAGACCAACTCGGCGAGCAGCCGCGATTCCCGACGCAGTGCCCGGTGCACGACGACCCTCTCGTGGGTGTCGAACGCGGCAGCTGTAGTTCGTGAGGTGTAGGACGTCGTCGCTGGTCGGTGTGGCGGGTGGGGTGCCTGCGGGCATGGGTGCGGCCGCCCGCATCGTGATCGTTTGTGAAGACGAATCAAGAGGTGGTGGCCGCGCAGGCCACGGTAGTACCCGCCTTGTGGGGCGAGTCCTTCGAGGCCCTGATGGGCCGGATCGCGGGGTGCTTCTCACGCCGGGAGACGCGACTGACCTGCCGGAACGGCGAGCGGCTCTACGACTGGGCGATGATCGACGTGAACGCCGACGACACCCCGCCCGGACGCCCCGACGGGCACAGCCAGGTCCTCATCCGACGCCACCGCCGCACCGGCACCCTCTCCTTCTACCGCACCTGGCACCCCGACCCGCAACCGATATCGGTGCTGATCAGCTCGGTCTGCCGCCGGTGGCGCGTCGAAGAGGACTTCCAGGGAGCCAAGCGCCTAGCCCACCTCGACACAGGCCACCCCACCGCCAACCAGACAAGCACCAACCGCGCCCGCCGTCACCACCCCCGACAAGATCACCAACAGAGTCACCGGTGTTGGCACGGACCCCGTCACAGGATCTCCGGCTGCAGCACAAGCACACAGAGTGAGGCGAGTTTAACCAATTGTGTCATTCGTGTGAATCTACTAGAAAGGCCAGTCGATCAGTCAATTTCTTGAGGGTTTTGGTGACTGCCCTCGACGAGACCTGGCGGATGTACTTGCGCTATTCCGCATTAATAACAAGTGAACGACGTACGGAAGGGGCAGAGGGGGCCGCCAATGACCGCTCAGACCTGTCCCACCCGTGCCCCTCAGGACCTCAATGAGCCGTCCCCGGCGGGATCGGCGGCAGTCGGCTGCTCCCGGACGGGACGCTTGAGGTGGCCGGCTCCCGGCCACGCTGATTCTTCCGCGGGTGCCGCCACGGAACTGATCCGGGGGCGGCTCGCGCGGATCCTGCTTGTTATCCCCGAATGGTTTGCCCGTGCGGTGTCCCGCACCAGCAGTCTATTCGGGCGCCCACACTGTTTTGACAAAGGAGTCATCATGACCGCGTACGCCGTAGAGAAGGGTATCCAGGACTTGGAACGCACCTGGATGGACGAGGCCATCGGCCTTGCCACCGTCAGCGTGAAGAACGGCGGCGGTCCGTTCGGCGCGCTGATCGCCAGGGGTGGGGAAATTGTTGCGATCGGCAACAACAACGTCACTTCACAGCTGGACCCGACCGCGCACGGCGAGGTGAGCGCGATCCGTGCAGCCTGCCAGAAGCTGGGCAGCTTCTCCCTCGAGGGCTGTGTCCTGGTCACCTCGTGCGAGCCCTGCCCGATGTGTCTCTCCTCCGCGCTGTGGGCGCGAGTCGACCAGATCATCTTCGCCGCCGACCGGGACGACGCCGCGGTGGCCGGTTTCGACGACCGCAAGTTCTACGACCTGTTCGAGAAGCAGCCCGCGGAGCTCTGGCCGATGGCGATCAAGCGGGTGGACATGCCGAACCGTACGGCGCCCTTCGACGCGTGGCTGGCCAAGTCCGACCGCATCGACTACTGACAACCCGGTTCACCGCGCACGGGCGCGCCGGTTGAACCGAACCAGCAGACCGCTGACCCACGTCTGTAAAGCCTCAGGACTCACTCTTCCGTGACCTGGGGCTTTTGGTTTCCCCCGGGTGTCCAGGACCGCCGGCTCTTCACCGTCGCGATCTGAAGGGGGCCGGGCCCAGCCGTGCCGAAGGGGCGTCCGGGAACCGGTCATGCCGAAGGGGTGCCCCGCATGCGTGCGTTCGCACGAGATACAGGACACCCCTGGCAATCCGGGGGAGAATCAGTTCCCGTCGGCCTCGAAGGTGAGCAGCAGGTCGGCGGCGACGCTCACGGCGATCGTCGCGGGGTCCTTCCCGGTGATGTCGGCCAGTCCGATCGGGGTCTTGATCCGATCGATGGTGGCGTCGTCGTGGCCGCCCTCGGTCCGGAGGCGCTTGCGGAACCGTACCCACTTCGCCGCCGACCCGATCAGCCCGATGGAGCCGAGGTGGGTGGTGCGCAGGGCCGCGTCGCACAGGGCGGCGTCCTCGGCGTGATCATGAGTCATGATCAGGATATGGGTGCCGGGCGGCAGCCCTTCCAGCACTTCCTCGGGCAGCAGCGGCGTGTGATGCACATGCATCTGCGCCGCCGAGTCCGCCAGCACGTCGAGCCGCCCCTTGGTCAGCATCTCGGAGCGAGTGTCGACCAGATGGAGGTCGAGGTCCTGACGGGACAGGATTCGCGCCAGTTCCAGCCCGACGTGTCCCACGCCGAACACCGCGACCGCCCGTACCACCGGCAGGGGTTCGAGGAGCACCGAGACCGTGCCTCCGCAGCACTGCACGCCGTGTTGGTTGGCGACTTTGTCGTTCAGGGCGAAATCCATCAGCTCGGGCTCGGGCTTGGACGCGACGATCATCTCCCGGGCCCGATCGATCGTGACGGCCTCGATATTGCCGCCGCCGATCGAACCCCAGGTCTCGCTGCGCCCCACCACCAGTTTCGCACCGGCTTCGCGCGGGGCGTGGCCGCGCACGGCCGCGACGGTTACCAGCACGCCGGACTCCCGGCGTGCCCGCAACCGCGCGACCGCGGAGACCCATGCCATGTCAGGCACCGCTCAGCACTGCTGTTTCGGTTCGCGCCTGGCCGTTCACAGCGTGGCCGCCCGCGGCGAATTCGTCGCGGGCGGGGCCGTCCTGGGAGGCAGCACCCCGGCGGGCCTCCTCGATCGCCCAGTACACCGCTTCCGGCGTCGCGGGCGAGGCGAGCTCGATGCTGACTCCGCCCGGCCCGAACGCGGCGGCAGCCTGTCGCAGCGCCTCTCGCACCGAGAACGCCAGCATCAGCGGAGGCTCACCCACCGCCTTGGAGCCGTAGACCGCGCCCTCCTCGGTGGCGTTCTCCAGAAGCGTGACGTTGAACTCCTCGGGCATCTCCGAGAAGCTCGGCAGCTTGTAGGTGCTCGCGGCCTGAGTCAGCAGCCGGCCACGGTTCGGGCCGTCGGTGGAGTCCCAACGCATGTCCTCGAGCGTCAGCCAGCCCGCTCCCTGCACGAAACCGCCCTCGACCTGGCCGATGTCAATCATCGGGGACAGGCTGTCGCCGACGTCCTGCACGATGTCGACCCGCCGGATGCGGTACGCACCGGTGAAGCCGTCCACCTCGACCTCGGCCGCGGCGGCGCCGTGGGAGAAGTACTTGAACGGCGAGCCCTTGAACGCCTTGGCGTCCCAGTGCAGTCCCTCGGTCCGGTAGAAACCGGCAGCCGACAGCTGGACCCGCTGGAAGTACGCGGTGCGCACCAGGTCGTCCCAGGCCAGCACCTTGTCGCTGCCCAGGGCACGCGCGACCCCGTCGACGATGCGTACGTCCGAGCCGTTCGACCCCAGCTGCGAGGAGGCCACCGGCAGCAGCCGCTCGCGCAGCTGCTCACAGGCGTTCTTCACTGCGGCGCCGTTGAGGTCCGCTCCGGCACTGGCAGCGGTGGCGGAGGTATTGGGCACCTTGTCGGTCCGCGTCGGAGCCAGCCGGACCTTGTGCAGCGGGATGCCCAGGGTGGTCGCGGCCACCTGCAGCATCTTGGTGTGCAGGCCCTGGCCCATCTCGGTGCCGCCGTGGTTGATCAGGACGGAGCCGTCCTTGTAGATCAGCACCAGCGCGCCGCCCTGATTGAAAGCGGTGAGGTTGAACGAGATGCCGAACTTGACGCCGGTGACCGCGAGGGCCCGCTTGGTGTGCGGGTGCGCGGTGTTGAAGGCTGCGATCTCGCGCTTACGATCGGCGACGCCGCCGTTCTCCAGGGTCTTGCGCCAGACGGCGCGGATCCGCTCGTGCTGGACGACCGGCTGCCCGTACGGGGTCGCCTGACCCTCCTGGTAGAAGTTGCGCTCCCGCAGCACCATCGGGTCCAGGCCGAGCAGCGGCGCGCACCGGCCCATGATGTCCTCGATGACCAGCATGCCCTGCGGTCCGCCGAAGCCGCGGAAAGCGGTGTTGGAGACCTTGTTGGTCTTGGCGATGCGACCGGCGATACGGGTGTTGGGCAGCCAGTACGTGTTGTCGATGTGGCACAGCGCACGGGCCACCACCGGCTCGGAGAGGTCGAGGCTCCAGCCGCCGTCCCCCGTCAGGGTGGCGTCCAGTGCCCGGATCCGGCCGTCGGCGTCGAAGCCGATCTTCCACTGGGCGTGGAACCCGTGGCGCTTGCCCGACATGGTCAGGTCCTGCGTCCGGTTGAGCCGCACCCGGACAGGCCGGCCGGTCAGCTTGGCGCCGAGCGCGGCGACGGCCGCGAATCCGTGCGGCTGCATCTCCTTGCCTCCGAAGCCGCCGCCCATCCGCAGGCACTGCACGGTGACCTCGTGGCTGCGCAGACCGAGCACATGTGCGACGATCTCCTGCGTCTCCGAGGGGTGCTGGGTGCTGCTTTGGACGAACACCTGCTCGCCCTCGTCGATGTGGGCCAGCGCCGCGTGCGTCTCCAGGTAGAAGTGCTCCTGGTCGGAGAACTGGAACTCACCGGTGAACACGTGCGCGGAGTCGGCGAAGCCCGCGTCGACGTCGCCGGTCACCATCAGGGGCCGGGCGCCGTGGAAACTCTCGGCCGCGATCGCGTCCTGCAGGGTGACCACGGAGGGCAGCTCGTCGAGGTCCACCTCGACGGCCGCCGCACCCAGCCGGGCCGCCTCCAGGGTCTCACCGAGCACCCAGGCGACCGCGTGGCCGTAGAACATAACCTTGTCGGGGAACACCGGCTCGTCGTGCTTCATGCCGGCGTCGTTGACACCGGGCACGTCGGCACCCGTCAGCACGCGGACCACTCCCGGCACGGCGAGCGCGGGCTCGGTGCGCAGCGCGGTGATCCTGCCGTGGGCCTTCATGACCTGGACCGGATAGGCGTGCAGCAGGTCCTTGGCACGGTAGACCAGATCATCGGTGTACAGCGCGTGACCGGTGACGTGCTGGGTGGCACTCTCGTGCGGCATCGAGACGCCGACAACGGGCTTCTCGGGGCGTTGGGACAAATGACTCATGACGACACCGCCTCAGTGGTTTGCGCGTACAGCTTCAGCAGGCTCTGCCCCAGCATCGCGGAGCGGTAGCGGGAGCTGGCGCGATGATCACTCATCGGCGTTCCCTCTACCCGCAGCACGCGGGCCGCGGCCTCGACGGTCTCCGTCGACCACGGCTTGCCCTCCAGGGCCGCTTCGGTGGCGAGGGAACGGATCGGGGTGGCGGCCACGCCGCCCAGGCCGATCCGTGCCTTGCGGACGATCCCGCCCTCGATGTCGAATGCGAAGGCGACCGCCACGCTGGAGATGTCGTCGAAGCGACGCTTGGCGATCTTGTGGAAGGCCGTGACCGGCGACTGCGGCAGCGGGATGCGTACCGAGCGGATCAGCTCGCCGGGACGCCGCACGCTCTGCCGGTAGCCGGTGAAGTAGTCGGCCAGCTGGACCTCGCGCTCGCCGTCGGTGCCGACGAGGATCAGCGACGCCTCCAGTGCGAGCAGCACCGGCGGGCTGTCACCGATGGGGGAGCCGGTACCCAGATTGCCGCCGAGGGTCGCGCCGTTGCGGATGAGCCGGGACGCGAACTGCGGGATCAGCTCCGCCAGCAACGGGACGTCGCCGTCGAGACGGCGTTCGATCTCGGTGAGCGTCAGCGCCGCACCGATCTCGATGTAGTCGGACTCGACCCGCAGCTCCCGCAGCTCGGGCAGCCGGTCGATGCCGACCACGCAGTCCGCCCGGCGGGACCGGATGTTGACCTCGACGCCCCAGTCGGTGGAGCCGGCGACCACTACCGCGTCGGGCCGCTCGCGCAGCAGCTCCAGCGTTTCGGCCAGGGTGTTCTTCCGCAGGAACGCGCTGTCGTCCTGGACGTACTCGGTGGCGACCGCTGCGGGCGGGGACTCCTCACGACGGTGCGCCAACGGGTCCTCGTCCGTGGGCACACCGACGGCGAACGCGGCATCGCGAATCGGGCGGTAGCCGGTGCACCGGCACAGGTTTCCGCTCAGCGCGTGCAGATCGAAACCGTTCGGACCGTGCTCGGCGTCGGCGCTGTCGCCCGCGTCCGCACCGCCGTCCGGCTCCGCGTGCCCGCGGCGGTTGGGTCGGTAGTACTCGGAAGCCATGCTGCAGACGAATCCCGGGGTGCAGTAACCGCACTGGGAGCCGCCGCGGACCGCCATCTCCTCCTGCACCGGGTGCAGGGTGTCCGGTGTGCCGGCTTCGTTGGCGGTGGCGAGGCCCTCGGAGGTGATGATCTCCTGGCCGTCGAGAGCGGCGGCCGGAACCAGGCAGGCGTTGACCGCCACCCAGTCGGTGGGCTTGTCCACCCCGGGGCGGGCCACCAGGACCGAACAGGCGCCGCACTCACCCTCGGCGCAGCCCTCCTTGGTTCCGGTAAGGCCACGCTCGCGCAGGAAGTCCAGGGCTGTGGTGTGCGGCGGAGCCGGCGAAATCGGAGTTTCTTTCCCGTTGACCGTGATCTGCGCCGCTACCATGACAGGCCTTCAATTCGGTGCGTGATCGGTCGATTCATCATGTTCGCCAATTTTCAGGCAGCTTTCTGTGTTTCAGATGCGCCAGGTGCGAGGAGCGGGCGCAGCAGGGCACGCGACAGCGACGTGCCGGCAGGTGGTGACGGGAAACCTGTGATGTGCCACGAACGGGCACATCAGAACGGCGTGATCAGCAGCCGTGCGCGATCCGACCGGGGACCCAGACTGTGCATTGGGCGAGGCGACCGAGGTCAGAGCTGGTGTTCATCTGAGGATCGCCTCCTTCTGGTAGTTGTGGATAGACGACTGCCGAAAATTAGTGGCTCGCGACCACCGAGGTCAAGAGGCCGGTCTCCGCCGCTTGAGAACCGACCGGATTCAACCGGATTCAAGGCGGGGCGCCCCGGCAGAGTGGCCAAGCCCACCTGAGCTGCGGTTTTCGCGATGCGCAGTGCTCATTGACCATTATCCGGGCGGCCTGATTTTCGTAGAAACATATGAACTGCGGGTCTCGAGCTGCTGATACTTCGTGTTTTTCGACGCCTGGCTGAAACCCGCCTGCTGGCGATGTACTCCTTGGGCAAGCCGAACCAGCGAACTGGAAAAGCCTTGTCTGAGAAACTGCCTGCCCGTCAGATCGAGATCTCCTGGCCCAACTTCGGCATCACGGTCACCGCCGACCTTGACGACCGCAACCCGGCACTCGCCGACGCCCTGTGGGGGTCCCTGCCCTACCAGAGCCTCCAGGGACACGCCCTCATCGCGGGAGAACACCTCTACCGCGTAGCGCCGATACCCACCCTGCCGCACACCCCCACGCCACCCGTATCCCCGACCGGCGCGAGACCCCCAACGGCATCGTGTTCTGCTCCGGCTTGCAGCACCTGGGCATCAAGTACGGCACCCTGACCGAGCCGATGCCCGCCGCCCCCGTTGGCCAGATCCGTGAGACAGACATGCCCGCCCTGCTGTTCGTCAACGGCGAGACCCGGCCACTGGGTTACGCCGCCTACGGCGGACTCGTCCCCGCCACCTGAACCCCACACCGCAGCCCCCCTCGCCCTGAAGCGGCTCGGGTTCATGGTGCTGTTCACCGACATCCCGCCCTCCCCGCACCACGAGTTGCCCATGACGATGCACGCCACATCCGGCCTGCGGATCCGCTCATGGAAGGACCGCATCCTCCTCGCCGACCCCGGCTTCGCCGACATCAAGGACATCATCAACACCCGGGTCAAGCACCGCGAATCCTTCCGCCCGTTCGCTCCCTTTGTCCTCGAAGAGCAGGCGCCGAAGATCTTCGAGATGGGGCGTAAGACCAGCTCCCCGTACATGACGTTCGTCTTCGCGGTGCTGCGCCTGGCAGCGGTCGTCGGCCGGGAAAACGAGGTCCGCCGTACACGACGGTATTGACCCACGTTTCTGGTGCGGAAGTGCACCCCTTGCCGGGTCTGTCGCACTCCTAGATTGGTCTTCACCAGCCGGAACGAACAACTCGCAGGAGTCACCATGACCACCACCCCGCAGTTCCCCGTCCTCGTCCGCGCCGACGAAGCGGAAGCCCTCCAGGACGGCGCGCTGAGCCTGATCACCCTGCTCGCCGACTCCAGCGCCACCGGCGGCGCGCTCACCGCGAACCGGGCGACGTTCCAGAAGGGTTCGCCGGGTGCCCCGGCGCACTTCCACACCAAGGCCACCGAGATGTTCTTCGTCCTCAGCGGCTCGATGCGCATCCTGCTCGACGACCAGGTGCTGACCCTGGGTCAGGGCGACTTCCTCACCGTCCCGCCGACGGTGCCGCACGCCTTCGCGCCGTCCCCGGGTGAGGAGGCCGAGATGCTGGTGGTGTTCACACCGGGCATGCGGCGGTTCGACTACTACCGGCTCCTGGAGCAGGTGTACCGCGGCGAGGCCACGGTCCAGGACATCAAGGACAGCTCGCAGCAGTACGACAACCACTACTTCAACAGCCCTGTGTGGCAGCGGGAGTTGACGCAGCGCTGACCCGGTTCACTGTGCACCGCAGGGGTGCGGGGGGTAGCGTCCGAAGTGCCGTTCCCCGCCCTGCGGCACACCTGCCGTGGACCAGCTTCCGGAGGCAGAACGATGTCCGAAGTCACGTCTGTGTACGCGCCCGGCACGCCCTGCTGGATCGACCTGACGGTCCCCGACCAGCAGGCCGCCCTCGACTTCTACCGCGAACTCTTCGGCTGGCAGGGCGAAGTCGGACCGCCGGAGCACAGCGGCTACGCCCAGTGCTTCCTGGACGGCAAGCCCGTCGCGGGCATCATGTCGTCGCAGGGGATGGAGGGGCCGGTTCTGCCGCCGGCCTGGACGACCTACCTGGCGTCCGCGGATGCGGACGCCACCGCGAAGACGATCACCGACCACGGCGGGACGATCCTGTACCCGGCGATGGACGTCCCCACGCTCGGCCGGATGCTCGTCGCCGCCGACCCGACCGGCGCGGTCTTCAACGTGTGGCAGGCGCGGGAGTTCATCGGCGCCCAGGTGGTGAACGAGAAGAGCGCGTGGATCTGGAGCGAGGTCCTCACCCCGGACATCGCCGCGTCCGACACGTTCTACTCGGCGCTCGGCCTGCGTGCCGAACCCATGGAGGGTGCTCCCGGGGCCTTCATGCTGGCTGTCGAGGGCCGTACGGTCGGCAGCCTGGCGGACATCGGCACCTCCGCGCCGGGGATGTCGCCGCAGTGGCTGACGTACTTCGCGGTGGAGGACCCGGACAGCACCGTTGACGCGCTGATGCGGGCGGGCGGCTCGGTCAGCAAGGCACCGTTCGACATGCTGGCCGGACGGATGGCCGTGGTGCGGGACCCGCAGGGCGCTACGTTCGCGGTCATCAACCCGGCCAGCACGAGCTGACAGCACCCGGCGGCCGGGGCGGGCGCGTGGCCCCGGCCGCCACTGGGGGTGAACAATCCGATCGGTTAGTTGACAGATTCGAAAGCTAACGGGCCTCTTGCGATCTTGATCACACCCATCAGAATCACAAAAGCGCCAGCTGGCGCAAATTTCGCAGGAACTCCAAGAGGGCTCTCGAACGGCCCCCTGACGGCTCCCGTGACGTTGCCGACCGGGTGAACTCCGTACGGCACACGCGCTGACTCCACGGCACATCACCCGACCAATGGGATTGTGCGATAACCGCCGTCTGGTTTCTGGAGTCTGCATGCAGTGGAGTCGTCTGATCCGGGTCGTCCTCGCCGTGACGGTGGTGGCCGCCAGCGTTACGGTCGCGCCCGCGGCCCTCGCGGCGAAAACCGCAGACGACGCAGAAGTCGGCATCCGCAAGCGGGTCTCCGGGGCGACGATGCCCCTGGAGCCGGGCGTCACGTTCAACTACGAACTCACCGCCAGCTGCTCGTCGTTGACGACGGCGTGCGTCAACCCGGTGATCGAGGACGTGCTGCCGGCCGGGTTCGACGTCACGTCGCTCCCGCAGACCACCGCGCAGCGGAAGGTCACCTACGACCCAGCCACCCGCAAGGTCACGATCGCCTTCCGTGAGCCGCTGCCGAGCCCACCGGCCCCCACCGGTGCGGTCGGGCTGCCGGCCGGGGCCAGTCGCAACCTGGCGATCGGCATGCGGCTGCCGCAGGAGACCACGATCGCCGATGGGGCGAAACTCACCAACACCGCGACCATCGACGCCGACAACGCGGCTCCGGCGACGGACAGCGCGGATGTGACCGTACGGATTCCCCGGGTGATCAGGCCCACCGCGACGAAGAAGTGGACGGAGAGTTCCGCCGTCGCCGAATCCGACGCGGTGAGCACCGTGACCCTGGGCGTGCGCAACGGCTCCTCGACCTCGGCCGCGGTGGGCAAGCTGGTGGTGTCGGATACGACGCCGGCGACGTTCGAGCATTTTGATGTCACGTCCGTCGGTCCGGTGAAGCGGTTCCCCAAAGGGGCCGACCGGGTACGTGTCCTGGTCTGCACCAAGCCGCCGGGGTCTGTGTGCTCGGCGGCCGAGCTCATCCCCGGGCCACCCAGCCCGGGGCCCGGGATCAACCCCCCGCCGGGAGTCGCCATCGGGTCTGTGACCGGGGTGTACTTCGTGTTCTCCGCCGCTGACGGCAGCCCGCTGCCGTACGACCCGACCGGCGGTGAGGTAGACCTCGGGCTCAAGCTGCGCGACACGATCCGGACGACCGGCAAGCCGTACTCCCCGAGTGCCCGGGAGAAGGTGGAGAACTGCGCGGTGCCCGCTGCGCGGGACCCCGGCGCGGGGGATCTGTCCGGCGAACCGGCTTGTGCCACGTTCGACGTCCTGCCGCACATCGCGTCCGTGCGGGGCACGAAGTCCTTCTTCTCCGACAAGGACGGGGACTTCAGCGCTGACGGTGTGGCGGTCATCGGGACCAAGCCGCGCGTGTCGATGTCGATCACGGCGCGCAACACCTCCCCGTTCGCGGTCTCGACGCTCACGATCACCGAGCCTTCGCCGTCCGCCCGCAGCGAGTTCGACAAGGTCGACGCCGCGAAAATGGGCATCGAATTCCCGCAGGGGGCGACCTCAGGGACTGTGACAGTCGTGTGCCGGGACGGCAGCAAGCCGCCGCCGCGGACCTTCGCGCCCCCGCCGGTACGGCAGAGCCTGGGTTCCACCGGCTGCCCGGGCGGTGTGCTGCCCGCGAGTGTCTCCGTCACCTTCCAGGGGACCAAGGCGGCCGGTGGCGGTGCCATCGTGCCGAACGCGATCGCCGGTCTGGGGGTGCTCGGCACGCTCAACGACAAGGCCGATGACGCGGACGTCAGTGACGGGATCGCCAACTGCGCTTCGGTCGGCGCGACCAGCCCGATCGACGGCGCGGGCGCGGGCGGCGGGCTCGCCTGTGACGACCTGCGGGTGCAGCGGCCCACCGAGGACGTCCGGGGGTCGAAGCAGGTGAGCCAGAAGGAGATTCCACCGGACCAGCCGGTGACCTTCACCCTCGACCTGGCCAACGCGGGGAACACACCGATGCGCCAGCCGGCCATCACCGACCCGAGCGATCCGCGCGCGGCGGGCAACCCGTTCAACACGGTCCGGCTAACTGCGTTGAGCATCAAGTACCGGGCCCCCGCGGGTCTTCCAGTGATCCTGGAGGTGTGGGACCCGACAGCAGCCAACTGGGTGGCGTACAACGCCGCGGACGCCGCGCTGCTTGAGCGGGCCAAGGGCGTCCGGGCCCGGCTCGACGGTGATCTGCCGCCCGACGGCCGGATCATGGTCGAGCTGACGGTGCGCCGGCGCGACGGTGTCGCGGACGACGTGGCGTTCACCAACTGCGCGCAGATCACGTCGGCCGGCCGGCCGGTCGGCGGTCAGCACTGCGGGGACGGGGCGATCACCACCAAGCCGGCCCGCGCGGGCGGATCCGTACGCAAGAACATGTCGCCGTCCACGATCGCGCGGCCCATCACCGGGGTGCCGCCGCAGAGCGTGAGAGTGGACATCGCCGCCGCCAACACCGGCAACCTCAACCTGCGGCAGCTGGTCGTCACTGACTTCGACGCGGACTTCTTCGACGCGGTCGACTTCCAGTCCATCGCCGGGGTCAGCTTCCCGCCGGGGGCCGACCGGGTGCGGGTGGACGCGTGCACCACGGCGTGCGGGACCGGGGTGTGGATCAACGGCACCGCCGGTGGCCGCGATAGGCCGGGCCTGCCCGCGGGGGTGACCCCGGCAGGGGTACGCGGTCTGCGTTTTACATTCACCAACGCCGACGGCGACCACCGGCTCCTTCCAAGCGCCAACCATCCCTCCTCCGGTCCCTGCCCGTCGGCGACCGTCTGCTTCAAGGTCACGCCGCGTGTCGAACTGCGGTCCAGGCCGGGGACGCCCATCCCGGATGAACTGGCGGACACCGCGTCGGCCGGGGGAGAGAGCAGGCTCCAGCCGGCCGGCACCGTCTTCCCGTTCGGGGACAGCACCGCCACGCTGAAGATCAAGGAGGGCACTGCGCAGCTGGCCGTCTCCAAGTCGCCCGACTCGCGGATCGGGCCCGGGGAGGTCGCGCCGTTCACCCTGACGATCAAGAATTCGGGTACGGGACCGGTCCCGGCGTTGGTCGTCGCTGACCCGATCACGGACCGGCTGCGGTTCGATGAGACTTTCGCGGGCGATCGCGGTCTGCCGTTCAAGGTGGTCTCGACCGTCCCCGCGGGCACTCCGAAGGCGCCGGATCCGGTGTACGAGCCGGTGCGGGACGCGGACGGACGGATCGTCAAACTCGGGTGGAAGTTCCCGGGTTGGACGTTGCTTCCCGGTGCTGTTGTCACTATCGAGTACCAGGTGAAGCTGGCTCCCGGGGTGCCCGGGAACTCGGTGCTGCAGAACGTGGTCGGGGTGAGTTCGGAGTCCAGGCCCGATGTCACGTGTGTGGCGGACTCGTCGCGGGACGGCGAGGCAGTCGATGATCCGGCGTTCGGCAAGGGTCGTTACTGCACGTCGCGGGCTGAAGTCACGACGCTGCCCGGGTCGGCGTTCGAGAACTCGAAGTGGGTGACCGGCAACGCGTCACTGGCCTTCTACAACACGGTGACCGGTCAGTACGTGGCGCTGAACGCGCCCGGTTGCCCGATCCTGCGGTACCGGGGGAATACGTACACGCAGTACCCGTGCACGGCTCTGGTGCAGCCGGGGGAGAACTTCGAGTTCCTGATCCGGGTGGTGAACACCGGGACGGATCCGGGTAAGCAGGCCCGCCTTCTTGATGTGCTGCCGTACCTGGGCGACACCGGAGTGCTGCTCGGTGACCAGAAGCGCGGTACCGAGTGGCGACCGCGGCCGCTGCTGACGGGTCCGCCCGTACTGGAAGGTCCCGGTGTTCTGACGAACAGGTTCGCGACGGTGACGAGTCCGTGTTCCAACCTCGTTCCGACGCCGCGCCGGGACTGTGCGCCCGGTGACTGGGCGTCAGCTTTCACGAAAGACGCGAGTGCGGTGGAGATGAAGATCGACTTCTCGCCGCTGCTGCCGCCGGCCGGGGAGGTCTACGTCCGGCTGCCGATGTCGTCGCCGGTGGACCTGCGGGTGCCGGGGGATCCGTCGATCGCCTGGAACTCGTTCGCGGCGTCCGAGACCGTCGATCGCAACGGCAAGGTTGAGAGTCTGCCCGTCACCGAGCCGCCCAAGGTCGGTGTCGGCATGCGGTTCGGCAACCTGCGGATCGACAAGGCCGCAGTCAATCCGCCGGCCGGTGTCGAGCTCGGCCCGTACGAGGTGGCCTTCCGGTGCACGGTGACACCGCAGGGCGGTACGCCTGAGATCGTCCGCGAGGGTACGGCCACGGTGACGCTGTACACGCCGATGGCCCTCATCGGGGTGCCCGCGGGGGCCCGCTGCCTGGTGTGGGAGACAGACTCCAAGGGAGCGCAGAGCAGCAACCTCGGTGAGGCGAACGCGCTGGTGCGGACCATCACCCCGGCCAGTCCCAGCGAAAGGGGGGAGTTCGGGACCATCACCAATACGTACACCCAGGTTTCCCTCACGATCGACAAGGTGGTCACCGGGCCCGCCGCTGACGTCGGCCGTCCGGGTCCGTTCACCGTACGCGTGGCCTGCACGTTCAACGGCGCGCCCATCGTCGGATACCCGAAGGATCTGCGCTTCGAAGGACCCGGCGGGCAGTCGCTCGACGGTCTCCCGAAGGGGACCGTCTGCACCGTGACCGAGCCGGACGCGGGCGGGGCGACGAGCAAGGACATCACTGTGAAAAATTCGTCCTCGCTGTATTCCGCGGTTGTTGATTCCGTGCTGGGCAAGCGGGTCGGGGTGACGGTGACCAACGACTTCCAGACCGGTGGTCTGAAGGTCGTCAAGAAGATCAGGGGCCCGGGCGCGAAATTCGCCGACCGTACGTTCCGGTTCCGCGTCGCGTGCGACTTCAACGGGCGCAAGGACGTGGTCGTACGGACCTTCGACCTGCGCGCGCCGACTCTGGAAGGGGTTGTGGGCGGCCTTCCGGCCGGTGCGGCGTGCACGGTCAGCGAGGTGGAGACCGGCGGGGCCGACGCGCCACCGCCGCCGGTGGGCCCGGTGACCATCGAGGCAGGGAAGACCGACACGGTGATCGCGGACTTCACCAACACGTTCTCCGTCGGGTCGCTGTCGCTGCGCAAGATCGTCGACGGCGCGGCGGCCAACGACCCGGAGGTGCGCGCCAAGGACTTCACCTTCCGGGTGACGTGCGTCCGGGAGGGTGAAGCACAGTCAGGCGGCGCCCTGGTGGCGTTCGTGGTCCGGCAGCGCTACAGCATCAAGGCCGGGGAGACGCTGAACATCCCGACGGCGCTGCCGATCGGCGCGCGGTGCTGGGCGGAGGAGACGGACAACGGAGGAGCGGACACCGTGGCGGTCGACCACGGCTATCACGGCGGTGCGGTGATCGTCACCACTGCGGTGCCCGCAGTCAGCATTACGGCGAAGAACACCTTCGACAGTGGCCGGCTCACGGTGACGAAGAAGGTGGTGGGGACCGGTGGCGGTACTTACAAATTTGCGGTCGGGTGCGTGACCGTCGATGCCACCGGTAAGGATACTCCCGTCGAACTGGCCGATGTAGACCGGGCTTTCGAGCTCAAGGCCGGTGCGAGCCGGACGATCGTGGTGCCGGTCGGCGCGGTCTGCACGGTTCGTGAGGTGGACCCGCCGCCGGGTGCCGTCGTACAGCTCGAGGACACGGACGGAGTGCCGGGCGACGGCATGGTCCGGGTCGGATACCGGGAAACCGTGACGGTGACGAACACGTTCAAGCCGGTCGATCCGATTGTGCCGCCGATTGTTCCGCCGGTCGATCCGATTGTGCCGCCGGTCGTTCCACCGGTCGTTCCGCCGGTGGTCCCGCCCAGCCCCGGTCCGGGGCCCAAACCTGAACCGACTCACCCGGGTGGCGGCAAGGTCGTTCCGCCGCGCCCCGGGGCGCGTGGCTCGTCGAAACTCGCCGAATCCGGCCTGGCGGTCGCCACGTGGATCCTGCTCTCCGCTGCCGGGGGGTCGCTCGTGCTGGGTCTGACGGTTCTCCGGACGCGGCGGCGCAACGGCTGAGCCGCGTTGGGCGCCGCCCTCGACGGGCTGTTCCCCGGACGGGTGACGCGGAGTCGCGGGCGGGGCGGCTCCGAGTTGTAGAGTTCACCGCCTGGTTCACGCCGGGCAGCACACGGAGGGCCCTGGCGTGCACCGGGGCCCTCTTTCCATGGACCCACAACGAAGTCCCCAGCCCGGGGGCACCTCGTCATGGTCGCCGAGCGGGAGGCGCGGCGCTCCGGCTGGACCGGCTTGATCAACTACATTCAAGGCATGTCACGGCGGCGCTTCGCGCGGATCTGGTTCGGCTTCACCGCACTCGTGGTGACCGTCGGCTTGATCGTGCAGGTCATCGTCAGCGCGGGATTGCAGGGCACCGTGTTCCACACGACGTTCAGCCGCGTCGTGAACGTCTTCTGCTACTTCACCGTGCAGTCGAACGTGCTTGTCGCCGTGACCTGCGGTCTCCTGGCACTCCGGCTGGACCGCAGTTCCACCGTCTTCCGGGTGCTGCGCCTGATGGGCGTCCTCGGAATCACCGTGACGTTCCTTGTCTTCCACATCGCACTGTCCGGGTTGCAAGACCTCACCGGCAAGGCGAAGTTCGCCGACTTCCTGCTGCACACAGCCTCTCCGGTATTGTGCGTCGTGGGCTGGCTGCTGTTCGGGCCACGTGGTTATACGACATGGCGAACTGCCGTGTGGACGCTGGTTTTTCCGTTGCTCTGGCTCGTCTTCGCGCTGATCCGGGGGGCCGCGATCACCTGGTACGCGTACCCGTTCATGGACGCCCACGGCCTGGGTTACCTGCGGGTGGCTGCGAACTGCCTCGTTGTGGTGGTGCTGTTCCTCGCGCTGGCCGCCGGGATGCTCGCCGCCGACCGGAAACTCACCGCGCGGGGCGCAGTCCAAGCTTGATGTCAGGTGGCGTCCTGGAGGTCGGCCCAGACCCGGTGGAGTCCGGACGGCGGTCCTCCGTCACCCCGCGCCCGGGTCAGCGCGGTCCCGATCATCAGTCCCCGGCAGGATTCTGACGAGGCCTAGGCCGCCGGTTCCTGACGGGGTGTGGCGGAGGGCGTTCGTGGCGAGTTCGCGCAAGACGATCTCCGTGTCGTCGGCGAGCGCGTGTCCAGCGAGGATCGTACGGATGAACAGGCGCGCGGCGGGGACACTGTCGAGCAGACCGGGAAACGTGCGCGTGGTGGTGCTGGCCATGGACGGTAGCCCCCTGAGTTCCTGGGTGCGCGCCCGAAGCAGTGCCTGCTGGTGTGCCATGAGTGACAACGCAGAGTATTAGCTAACAATGCAGCTTGAATCTGATAATACAGCTCGTCAAGTCGTACGGGCACAATGTCAGTCGACGTCGGCTCAGTCGACGTTCCCTCAGGAGGAGGACAGCCGGTGGCCGCACGCGAACACGGGTACCAGAAAGTCGCCGCCGATCTACGCCGCCAGATCCTGGGCGGCACCCTCGCGCCGGGTGCGGTTGTGCCCTCCCGCGCGCAGATCGCCCAACGGTACGAAGTCTCCCCGGTGCTCGCCGCCCAGGCCGTCGACCTGCTGAAAGCCGAAGGGCTCATCGACACCCGCCCGGGTGCGGGCGCGTACGTCCGGCTCCGCGGGGCGATCCGCCGGCTGACCGACGCGCGGTACCGGCAGCCCGACTCGCCCTTCGCCTCCGGCGCGGTGGCCGCCGGCGCCGTCCCGGACTGGGACTTCACCTCGCACAAGGTCAGCGCCCCGTCAGAAGTCGCCGTCCGGCTGGGTGTTGAGCCCGGGGCGCCCTGCACACGCACGACGTACATCTTCCGTGCCGACGACCAGCCGGTGCAGCTCTCCACGTCGTGGGAGCCGCTGTCCATCACCGCGGACACTCCCGTGCTCCTGCCGGAACGCGGCCCGCTGGCCGGGCGGGGCGTCGTCGCGCGGATGGCTGAGATCGGCATACGGGTGACGCATGTTGAGGAGGAGGTCTCCGCACGGGTACCCACCGCGGATGAGTCCGTCACGCTGCGGATGGCCTCGGCGCTACCGGTTCTGGTGATTGAACGCACCCACTACGCGGGGGAGTTGGCGGTGGAGACGGCGAAGCTGGTGCTGCCGTCGGACCGGAACCGGATTGTGCACCGGATCGCGCTGTAGCGGGGGCGCCGACCGGCTGGTCTCGCTGGTGCTACTGCTGCGCCAGCGCGGCCGGCTGACCGCGGACACGCTGGCCCGCGAGCTGGGGGTGTCCACCCGCACCGTGCTGCGCGACATCGAGGCGCTCTCCGTGGCCGGCGTCCCGGTCTACGCCGAACGCGGCCGGCACGGCGGTTTCGCGTTGTTGCCCGGTTTCCGGACCGAGCTCACCGGACTGAACCACGACGAGGCCCTTGCCCTGCTGACCGCCGGATCAGCGCGCGGCGAGCAGGTGTTCGGGCTCAGCGCGGCGCTGGCTTCGGCCATGCGTAAGGCAGCCCTTCCCCCGCTGTCGCCGCCCCGCACCGCTGACCGCCGGCGACCCGGCCGTGGGGGTCAGGGTGCGGACCGTGCGCACGGCAGGCTCAGTTGCTCAGCCGCCGTACCTTCAGCACGTTGTCCGTGCGGGTCGTCGGCTCCCCGTCGGGCCCGTTCTGGATCCGCTCGTGTTCGTCGCTGAGCAGCACCTCCCACTGCCCGTCCGGGAGGTTGAGCGAGTCGAGGACTTCGTCCGGGGTGGGGAAGTGCGTCTGGTGGTGCGGGTTCTGCTCCCAGGCGGGGAATCCCGCATGCCCGACGATCAGGAGCACACCGCCGGGGGCGACGGCCGCGGCGGCGGCCCGCAGGATCTCCTCGCGTGGCAGCTCGGCGCGGGAGTGCAGGAACTGGGCGGAGACGAGGTCGAAGGGCCCGGTGGGGAAGGTCTCTCCGAGGTCGTGCCGCTGCCAGTCGACGCTGTCGACGACTTTGGCCTGCGCCGCGTGCTTGGCCGCCCTGTCGAGGGCGACGCGGGAGATGTCGGTGGCGGTGACCCGCCAGCCTTGCTGCGCGAGCCAGATCGCG
This sequence comes from Kitasatospora sp. UYEF31, assembly GCF_057291755.1. NCBI lineage: Bacteria > Bacillati > Actinomycetota > Actinomycetes > Kitasatosporales > Streptomycetaceae > Kitasatospora > Kitasatospora sp. UYEF31. The sequence goes on along the minus strand of NZ_JBXAWK010000005.1, from coordinate 31,555 downwards.
TCGGCTCCTTCGCCGCAGCCCAGGTCCAGGGCCCGGCCGGGCTTCAGCCCGGTGACCTCCCGGACCAGGATGACGTTGGGGTTGCCGCTCCAGATCTTGTCGCTCTCGCTGTAGCGGGCGTCCCAGAACTCTTTGTTCGTGGCGGTGTCGTCGGTCATGGGTGTGTCCTCACCTGTGCTTCGGGGTCACGTGGAGTACTTCCTTCTGAGGAGATGGTCCGCCCGCACCCTGCAACTTGACAAACTTTGTTGCCGGTACAGCAAATAAGTGAATGGCTGACACTGACTTCACGACCGTGCTGACCGCCGTGGGCCCGCGCCTGCGGGCGCTGCGCAGTGACCGCGGCATCACCCTGGCGCAGCTGAGCGAGACGACGGGGGTCTCCTTGAGCACCCTTTCCCGCCTGGAGTCCGGGCAGCGCAAGCCCACGCTGGAGCTGCTGTTCCCCCTGGCCAAGGCGTACGGCGTGCAGTTGGACGAATTGGTGGGCGCACCGCCGACCGGCGATCCGCGGGTCCACGCGCAGCCGTTCAGCAGGAACGGCAGGACCTTTGTGCCGCTGACGCGCAATCTCACGGGGCTGTCTGCGTACAAGTTGGTCATCCCTGGCGAGCCGGTGGGGGACCGTGTGCTGGAGCAGCGGACGCATGAGGGCTACGAGTGGCTGTACGTCCTGTCCGGCCGGTTGCGGCTGGTGCTGGGTGAGCACGACCTTGTCCTCGGACCGGGGGAGGCGGCCGAGTTCGACACCCGTACCCCGCACGTCTTCTTCAGCGCGGGCCCGGAGCCGGTGGAGATCCTCAGCCTGTTCGGGCCGCAGGGTGAGCGGCTGCACGTGCGGGCCCGGCCGACGGGTAAGTGATCAGGTTCCCTCTGCTTGCGTGCTGCGCAAGCAGGCGGAGTCTGGAATCTGGAGTCAGGGCCGGTCTCGCCCCGTCCCCGTCCCCGGCGCCCTCACCCCGTCCCGTCCCCGGCCGATCAGCCGATCAGTAGCCGACGGTGAACCGCTCGTGGACGAAGGAACCGTCTTCGAGCGCGTCGAGGACGGCGGAGGCGTAGTCGCCCACACTGATCCGGCTCTCCCCGTTCTGGTCGGTGATCGGGGTGTCGCGCGCCTCGGCACGGTAGGTCCCGGTCTTCTCGCCGGGGACCAGGTGGACCGGGGGCGGGCTGACGTAGGACCACCGGACGGAGGTGTCGGCCGTGCGCAGGATCTCCAGGGCTTCGCCCTGGTCCCTGGCGGTCTCCAGGTACTGCGGAGGGAAGTCGGGGGAGTCGACGATCCGCCGGCCCGGGGCGTACTCCAGGCTTCCGCCGCCGCCGAGGAAGACCAGCCGCGGGACGTCGGTCAGTGCCTCCAGCAGGGCCTGGGCACCGCGCGGCACAGACCCCACCCGCACCCTCCCGGCCGAACTCGCCGATGCCGCCACCGACCTGCTCACCGGTCCGTCGATCCGTGCGGTCCAGCCGATGCGAGGGGCCGGGGTGCCAGCTGCTGTTCCTGCCCCTCAACCCCCGTCGGCGCTGGTGCTCACCGGCGCTGTGCGGAAACCGGGTCCGGGTCGCCCGCTCCTACCAGCGCCATAAGACCGGCGGGCCGGGGCCGGCTCAGGTTTGAACCTGGTGGGCGGGGATCCGCGCACTTTCCCCGCCCCGCAGCCGGGCAACGCGATTACCGTTGACGCATGACCGGAAAATCAGGCTTCGACCTCATGGGAAACGCCCCCGCGCGGTACGAGCAGTACGTCGCACCTGTCATGGCTCCCTTCGTCGAGGCGGTCTTGGACGCTGTCCAGTTGCACCCCGGCGACGCGCTGCTCGACATCGCGTGCGGCACCGGCTTCGCAACCCGCGCCGCAGCCGTCCGCGTCGGGCCCGCCGGCCGGGTCTCGGGTGCGGACAGCAACCCCGGTATGCTCGCCGCCGCCGCGGCGGCCTACCCGCTGACGGAACAGCCCCCCATCGGGTGGCAGACCGCCGCCGCTGATGAACTCCCGTACGCGACAGCGTCTTTCGATGCGGTCGTCTGCCAGCAGGGCATGCAGTTCTTCCCCGACCTGGACGCGGCGGTCGCCGAAGCGGCCAGGGTGACCCGCCCCGGCGGCCGGATCGCCGCGACCACCTGGGCGCCGTTCAGCCGCTCCCCGTACCTCGAGGCGCAGTACCACGCCATCGACGCCGTCGCGGGCCCCGCCGTTTCCGATTCCAACGCCGCCGCCTTCGCCTGCACCGCGGAGCGCCTGTCCGGGGCATTCCGCGCCGCCGGGCTGCGTGAGGTGACCGTCGGTGAAGTCACCGCCGGGGTCCGGTTGCCCCGGCTGGCGGACTTCGCCCCGGCTTTCCTGTCCGCACTGCCCTGGGGTCAGGCGATCGCCGCCACCCACCCCGGCGGCATCGCCCTGGCGGGCCACCTGATCTGCAAGGCACTGGCGGCGCGCACCGGACCCGACGGCACGGCGACGGTTCCCTTCACCGCGGTCCTGGTCACGGCCACCCGTTGAGCTGGCTGGTCCGGCCGACGGGTGCGTCCGGAGGGAACCTGATCAAGAAACGGCCGTCCGCCTACGCCACCAGCACCGCCGGTCGTACCGCACCCGCGCTCCCGAACCGCGCCACCGCCTTGTCCGTCGCCACTTCCAGGCGCCTGGCCCGTTCCGCGTGGCTGTCCAGGGAGATCTGCACCGGCGCGTCCGCCGCCGACAGCAGGTCCTCGGCGCGCAGCGACACCGCCCGCACCCTGGCCCGTTGCAGGCCGAGCCGGTCGTACAGCCCGCTCACCGCCCGGACCAGCACCGGCGTGTGGCAGCTGGGTTCCGGCAGCGTCCGGCTCCGGGTGGTCGTCGAACGGTCGGCGTAACGGACCGTCAGGACCAGTGAGCGCGCGGCCTGGTCCTGCGTCCGCAGGCGCAGTCCGAGCTCCTCCGCCAGGGACAGCAGCGCGCGGTGGTGCTGGGCGGGGTCGAGGGTGTCCTGCGCGAACCGCCGTTCCGCGCCGCAGGACTGCGCCGGTGCGTGCGGCACCACCGGGCGGGGATCACAGCCCGTCGCATACTGGCTGATCCGGCGCCCGGCCGTCGCGCCGAGCAGGCGCTGCACGGTGGGCAGCGGGGTGTCCGCGAGCTGGCCGATCGTCTGGAGGCCGTGCCGCTGCAGCGTCTTCGCGGTGGCCGGGCCGACGCCGAAGAGTCCGGCGACGGGTCGGGGCCGGAGAAAGACCATGACGTCGTACGGATCGTCAGTTACCCGGGCGATGCCCCCGGGCGCGGTGCCGAGGGCCGCCATGGCGGCGAGCATGCGGTTGCCGGCGATACCCACGGTGGTGTTGACCCCGTACAGGGCCAGCACCCGCAGGCGCAGCAGCTGGGCGAGTTCGTACGGAGTGCGGCCGAAGTAGGCCAGCGCTCCGGTGACGTCCAGGTCGGCGGCGTCCGGCGGCAGGGCCTGCACCAGCGGGGTGATGTCGTGCAGGAGTTCGAGCAGCAGGGGGTAGACCTCCGGCTGGAGGTCGGGGGAGAAGCCGGGGGAGAAGCCGGGGGAGAAGCCGGGGGAGAAGCCGGGGGAGAAGCCGGGGGAGAAGCCGGGGGAGAAGCGGACGTGCAGGATGTGCCGCCCGGTCATGGTGGTCACCCCGCACTTCCGGGGCTGGTGTAGCCGAGTGCGGTCAGGTCCGCGGAGCGCGTCCCGGCCGGCTGGAGGTCGGCCCAGCGGTGCAGGACGGCGCCGTTGGGCATGGGGATGACCAGGCGCGGGCCGGAAACAGCGTCGGGCGTTTCACCTTCGGCCAGGCGCGGGCCGGAAACAGCGTCGGGCGTTTCAGCTCCGGTGGGCGAACCGCCCACCACCGGTGTGTCCCCGGCCCCGGGCCCCTGCGGTACGGGGCCCGCGAGCAGCCGGTGCACCGCGTCAACGCCCGCGTCCCGCCGCGCCGCGGCCAGCACCTCCAGGTCCCAGCACATCGTCCCGGTCACCGTCGCCCGCGGCCCGCGCCGCTGCACGGTGCCGCGCACCAGCAGCAGACCGGAGTGGAACACCGTGTGCGCGCACGCCGCGTGCGAGTCCTCGAAGAACGCCAGGTCGACCAGGCCGGAACCGTCGTCCAGTGTCACGAAGATGATGCGTTTGCCGCTGGCGATCGGCGGGGTCTGGGTGGACGCGCGGACGCCCGCGACCAGCACGCTGCGCCCGTGCGCCAGACTGGCCAGGTGCCGGGCGTCGGTGGCGCCGAGTTCGCGCAGCACCGTGTGGTGGCGCTCCATCAGGTGCTCGGACACGTCGATGCCCAGTGCCTGGATCTCCGCGCCCAGCGCCTCCTGACCGGTCATCTCGGGCAGCCCGCTGGCCGTGCCGGCGTCGGCTCCCGTGTCGAGGGAGAGCTGGCCGCCGTGGACGGGGCGGCCGCGGTGCTGCCGGTGCAGCTCGGCGGTCTGCAGCAACAGGTCCCGGCGGGTCAGCGGGCCGCGCAGGGCGTCGAGCGCGCCGATGGCCACCAGGTGTTCGGCGACCGGCAGGGCGGGGCGGGCCCGGGTCCACCAGTCCTGGAGTGAGGCGTACGGCTGCCCGGCGACCAGCCGCGCGGTCTCCTCGGCGGTGATGCCGCGCACCGCGGACAGGGCCAGCCGTACGCCCCAGGTCCCGTCGTCGGCCTGTTCGACCCGGTGGTCGGTGCGGGAGTGGTTGACGTCCACGGGCAGCACGGGGACGCCGTGGCGGCGGGCGTCGGCGACGATCACCCGGGACGGCCACATGCCCGGGTCGTGCTCCAGGAGCCCGGCGTACAGGGCCGCGGGGTGGTGGGCCTTGAGCCACGTGCTCTGCAGCGCTGGCACGGCGAACGCCACCGCGTGGGCCCGCGCGAAGCCGTACGCCCCGAACGCCGAGACCACCTCCCAGACGCTGTCGAGCACCGCGCGGGAGTAGCCCCGTACGGCGGCCTGGTCGAAGAACCACCCCCGTACGCGGTCCTGACGTTCCTTGTCGGCCAGGGCCCGCCGGGCTTCTTCCGCGAGGGCCCGGTCGCAGCCGGTCAGCACCGCGAAGACACCGATGATCTGCTCATGGAAGATCAGCACGCCGCGGGTGTCGCGCAGCACCGGCTCCAGGTCGGGGTGCAGGACGGCGGGCGCGCGGCCGTGCCGGGCGGCGACGTACTGCTCGGGCATGCCGCCCTTGACCGGGCCCGGCCGGAACAGGGAGATGTCGGCGATCACGTCCTGTACGGACTCGGGCTGCAGCCGGGCCAGGAGGTCCTGCTGGCCGGGTGACTCCAGTTGGAAGCAGCCGACGGTGTCCGAGGCCTGGAGCAGGGCGAACGCGGCCGGGTCGGCCAGCGGCACCTGGCCGCCGTCGTCCAGGTCGATCCGTACGCCCGTCGTCCTGGTTATCTCGGCCACGGCGTGCGCCATCGCCGACTGCATCCGCACCCCCAGCACATCGAGTTTGATCAGCCCGAGGTCCTCGACGTCGTGCTTGTCGGCCTGCACCATCGGGAAGCCGCCGGCGGCCGTCGGCATGACCGGAAGCCGGTCCAGGAGTGAACCGTCGGTGATGATCACGCCGCAGGGGTGCATCGCGATCCCGCGCGGCAGCCCGTCGAGCGCTTCGGCGAGCTCCCACAGCAGGCCGTACGAATCCGCCCGCGCGGCCAGCGGACGCAGCTCCGGCAGCTCCCGCAGCGCGGAGCTGATGTTGGCCGCCCGGATGTGCGGGAAGGACTTGGCGACCTTCCCGATGTCGTCCGGCGCGAGGCCCAGGGCCAGGCCGGTGTCCCGCAGGGCGTGCCGGGCCCGGTAGGTCTCAGGCATCGCGGTGACCGCGACCCGCTCGTGGCCGAAGCGTTCGAAGATGCGCCGGTAGACGTCCAGACGGCGGGCGGACTCCACATCGATGTCGATATCGGGCAGGGACGTACGGCGCAGCGACAGGAAGCGTTCGAACACCAGCCCGTGGTCCAGCGGGTTGGCGGTGGCGATCCCGAGCGCGTGGTTGACCAGGGAGCCCGCGCCCGAGCCCCGTGCCGCGACTCTGATGCCCATCTCCCGGATGTCGTCGACAACCTGGGAGACGGTGAGGAAGTAGGTGTCGTAGCCGAGCCGTCCGATGACGGCCAGCTCGTCGGCCAGGCGTTGCCGCGCGGGTTGTGAACCGTCCAGACCACGGCGTACGAGTCCGGCCTGCGCGCGTTCGCGCAGGGCCCGCGCGGCGTCCCCGTCCCTGACGCCGACGGTCTGCGGTTCGGGGAAGTGGGCCTGCCCCAGGCCGAGGTCGGCGACGGGGTCCAGGGTGCAGTCCCGGGCCGTTTGTACGGTGTCCTCGATCAGCCGCAGCGCCCGCCCGGGGCCTTCGCCGGCGGCGTGGGCGATGCGCTCGGCGGCCTGGTGCATGAGGGCGGGGGTCTTGAGCCAGCGCTCACCGGGGTCGAGCCTTCGGTGGTCGACCGGCCGCAGCAGCCGGGCGGCGTCGAGGACGTCGGCCACCTTGTGCTGCCCGGCGTCGGCGTAGCGGACGGCACCGGTCAGCACGGCGGGGATGGCGAACTGGTCGGCGAGCTGCACGGTACGGACCGCAAGGCGCAGCGAACCGGGCTCCAGGCCCTGGAGCCCGTGCCAGACCGCCTCGAGGCGGAGATTGTCGCCGAACAGGTCGTGCCAGGGGCGCAGGAGGCGTCCGGCGACGTCGGGGCGTCCGGCGGTCAGCGCGCGGACGGGTTCGGAGGCGGGGCCGAGCAGTGCCACCAACTTGTTGTTCAAACGGGCGCGCAGCATCGCCCAGGTCACGACCGGTGCGCCCGCGGCGGAAGCGTGCGCGTCGGAGACCAGGCGGCACAGGGCCGCCCACCCCGCCTTGTCCCGGGCCAGCAGGACCACCCGCAGCGGCGGCTCGACGACGTGGGCCCCGCCCCGGACCGGCGCGGGCTGCCGCTGCGCACGGGCCGTGGGCAGGACCGAATCGACGGCGACGTCCACGCCGAAGACCGGCCGTACGCCGTGGTCCGTACAGGCCTTCGCGAACCGTACAAAACCGCTGACGGTGTCGCGGTCGGTCAGCGCGAGGGTGTCCATGCCGCGCGCGGCGGCGCGCTCGACGAGGCGTTCGGGATGCGAGGCGCCGTAGCGCAGCGAAAACCCGGACGCCACATGCAGGTGGACGAACGGGGGCATGGCGGTGGCTCCGGTGTGCTGGTCCTGTCCGCCCCCGATCGGCAGATGGGATTACTTCACAGCAAGCACTGTAGACCGTGTTCGAAAGTTTGTGCGAATCGAATTCCAGGCAGGGTTCGGGCGATGATTAGTACAAATGTTCGGAATCGAATGGGGCGGGGCCGGAATCCGCTGGGGGGTCTTCTTGGCGTATCCGGTTCTCTGTCGGAATGATCTAGGTATGTCACGCACCTTCGACGAGCTCGTAAACGAAGCTGATTCCGTCTCCGTGGACGGCTGGGACTTCTCCTGGCTGGACGGCCGCGCCACCGAACAGCGCCCCTCCTGGGGCTACCAGCGCCAGATGGGCGAGCGGCTGGCCCGCGCGTCCGCCGCGGTGCGGCCGACACCAGGTTTTCGCGTACGGTTTTCCCGAGGTCGAGCGTGTCGTGTTCTTGTGCGAAGTAGCCCAGACGCAGCCCGTGGCCTGCCACAACGCGACCTGTGTCGGGCGCGGACGGATCCACAGCACCGCCGGGTGATCACCCTCCGGCCAGTCCAGCTGCCAGTCCAGCTGCCAGTCAAACGCCGTCAGAACAGGTCGTGGCCCAGTGGCCGGCCGGGGCGGGGTCCGGGGAGGACAAAGCACACCGCCGAGGCGGGGTGTTCGAGGAACGGGGTCAGCGCGTCGGCGGCGGCAAGGCGCCGTTGGACGCGGGCGAACAGCGCCGGGTCGCGCATGAACGCGAGGAAGACCAGCCCCTGGTCGGCCGGGTCCGTGTCGTAGGAGTACCCGCGGCGGAGCATCCGGGCGCCGCCGTCCAGGCGCGGATGGGCGACGCGGACGTGGGAGTCGGCGGGCAGGACGTAGGTGCCGTCGGGGTTCTTCGCGTAGAGGTCGGGATCGTCGTGCTCACGGGTGCGGCCGAACGCCGCACCCGTGTCGAGCCGGCGGCCGACGGCGGCTTCGCGACGGGCCGGGGGAAGGGCCGTAAACGGCGCGGTGCGCATGTGGATCCGGCGCATGACCAGGAACGTGCCGCCGCGGTGGGGACCTTCGGGCAGCCAGATCCAGCGGCGGATGTCGTCGTCACCGGGGTTCGCGGTGCCGTCCTTGAAACCGAAGAGGTTGCGCGGGGTCTCGCCGACGGGGGTGGGCGGCAGGAATCCCTCCTGTCGCCAACGCGGTCGCAGAACCGCGGCGGACTGCCGCTCCAGTGCGTCGGCCGTCGCGGTCGCTGTGTCGGCGTCGTCCGCGCACACCTGCACGAGGATGTCGCCGCCGCCGCGGTGCGGGTCGAGCCGGTCGCCGGGCAGCGCCGGCAGTTCACGCAGCGCGGCGGGCACGGTGAGCGGCGTCTTGCCGGCCAGCAGCGGGCCGATGCCGACCGTCGCGGTCAGCCGGGCCCGCGCACCGTCCCCCGCGGTCAGCGCGGTCAGCGTGCCGGTCCAGGCGGCGAGGAGCGCGCGCAGCGCCGGGCCGCCCGCGGGCCCGGCGAGTTCGGGCCGCAGGTCGTAGGCCACCAGAACCACCCGGCGTTGTTGCGGTGTCGTCACGCCTGCCTGGTGTTCGCCGTGGAAGCCCACGGGAGCCGCACCCCCGGCGGCCGTCAACCCCGTGGGGCGGTCCGCACCGCACCCCGCACCGCCCACGAGCAAGGCGGTCGCGGCCAGCAGTGACCTTCGTGTCATGGCGTTGTTCACAGCGCTGGTCACGGCGTTGTTCACGGCGTTGTTCACGGCGCCCCCCGCATACTGCCGACCGCGTCCGTGCCGCGAATAGGGTTCATAGCCTCGGTACGGTACACAAGGATTCGTGTACGCAATGCGATGGTTCGCCAGAGATATCCCGGTTGGTGCCCGGGCGCGGTGTCGGCGGTCCCGGCGGTTCCGACTCCTGGCGGCGTCCGTCGTGCTGACCTGCGGTGTCGGCGCTTCGGGGTGTGGGCCGGGCCAGGGCACGAGCGCGGATTCCGCCCGTTCGGAGCATTCGGTCATCCGGGTGCCGCAGCAGCAGCGGACCATCCAGAAGGCGGTGGATTCCGCTCGTCCGGGTGACCTGGTGCTGGTCTCTTCGGGTGTATACCGCGAGAGTGTCCAGGTCCGCGGCAAGCGCATCGTCCTGCGCGGCGTCGACCGCGACGGTGTCGTCGTGGACGGCGAGTTCAAACGGGCGAACGGGATCACGGTCACCGGTGCGGAGTCGGTCGTGGAGAACCTGACGGTGCGCAACAATCTCGCCAACGGTGTGCTGTTCACCGGTGTGACGGACCGGCAGTTGCAGGGCCGGGGGGCCGGGGGCGCGGGCTACAACCCACTGGACGTGGCGAAGTTCCCGCCGCTGCGCGGCTTTCGCGCGTCCCGGGTCACCGTGTACAACAACGCTCTTTACGGGGTGTACGCGTTCGACGCGCGCGACGGTGTCATCGAGCAGGTGTACGCGTCCGGGCAGGCCGACTCGGGCATCTACGTCGGGCAGTGCATGCCGTGCAACACCGTCGTACGGGACAACGCCGTCGAACACAACGCGGTCGGCATCGAAGTCACCAACGCGTCCGAGGAGTTGTACTTCCTCGGCAACCGCGTCACCCGTAACCGGGTGGGGATGACGGTCAACTCCAACGATCTGGAGGCCCTCGCGCCCCAGCACGCCGCGGTGTTCGCGGGCAACACGGTCACGGACAACAACGACGACCGCAGCCCGGCCCAGGCCGACGGCGGGTTCGGCATCGGGATCGGGATCGGCGGCGGTACGGGCAACACCCTGACGCGCAACCTGATCAGGGGCAACACTTCGGCCGGGGTACTGGTCACCGACGTCGCGGGACACCCGGCGACCGGCAACCGGACCACCGGCAACAACGCGACCGGCAACGGTGTCGACCTGGTCCTCGCGGGGGGAAGCCCCTACACCCCGGACAGTCAGCACAGGGCGGTGCGGGTGCACGCGCTTGTCCAGCGGGCCACTCGTGAGCAGCTTCCAGCGGAACGCTTCCAGCGGCTGGCGAAAAGCACGGCGGATGCCCTCGATGAAGCCTGGCCCGAGGTCGAACGCGATACCGGCCTGGCTCAGGCACTGCGGGCGAACACCGAGGTGCTGGCCGACCGGGCTGCGGACGCACTGTGGCAGCCAGGTGGGCACGGTGTGCTCTTCAGAGTCGGCCGCAGTCTCGGCGGATCGGGACTGGTCGCTGCGGCTGTTGAGTACTGGCGAAAGTTCTGTGAAACCGCGGAACACAAGTTGGGCCCCGACCACCCCGACACCCTGGCCGCCCGGAGCAACCTCGCCTCCTGGCGGGGCCAGGCCGGTGACGCGGCCGGGGCGGCCGCGGCCTTCGCCGAACTGCTGCCCGACTATCTGCGGGTGCTGGGCCCCGACCACCCCCACACCCTGACCGCCCGGAGCCACCTCGCCCACTGGCGCACCCAAGTGCGGTAACCTCGCCGCCGAGTCACCCCAGCCCCCGCGTAGTGTTCTCCTCCCACTTCACCCGCACCTTCACATATCGCGTAGCGAACGACCGCGACCGCGGCGCGTGCCGCGAGTGCACCGCGACCTGTTCGGCCGAATGCCCGGCGTCCAGCGCGGCGTTGATGTACCCGTGCCGCATCGAATGGCCCGTCACCCGGAGCTTCCGCTTGGCCTCGGCGCGCAACCTGCGGCGGCGCGCGGCGTAGACGGCGTCGATGTCGGAGTCGTCCACAGCCAGCGACAACGCCTCCTGCTCAGCGGCATAAGACTCGGCCGCCGCCTGTAGCTCCTCTTCAGTGGGCGGGACCACCAACCCCGCGGCAGTCGCCGCCGACTTGATGACCGTCCGTACGGTCCGATCGCTCACCCCACCGGCCCGACGGGAGTCCACCGGCGCACGGCCGGCCGCCGAAGCGCCGACCCGGCCGTGCCGGTCGATGCGCTGGAACAGCGGGCCCGACGCCGCACCGCCGGCCTTCAGCAGCGCCCCGCGCCACGCGGTGAGCGCCAGCACGGGGCACACCCCGGGGTCGTCCTGGGCCAGCAGCCGGACCGCCGTGCCGCGTCCTTCGACGTCGGTTTTGGACGTCCGTACGATCACCTGCAACGCCGGAACGGTCACCAGCCGGCCCGACTCGCGGAAACGGGCGACGGTTTCGGTGACGTCGTGCCAGTTCAGCGCGGCCGTCTCCGAGCACCGGGCGGCGAGGAAAAAACCAAGGAGCAGTACGGCCGCGTCCCGCGTCCCGCGCAACGTGCCCCGGTCGCAGGTCGCGACCATCGTACGGAGGTCCCCGACGGTCAGCGCGTGCGCCTGCACGGGGCCGGGCTCCACGTGTGGATCGTTGGCCTCCTCCCGGGCGCGGGCGGTGACGACCAGGCGCGCCAGCCTGCGGTCGGCTACGTCCAGCTCCTGGGCCATCAAGGCCAACGCCCCGGACAGTGTGCCCAGATGCGCCCGCAGCGTGTCAGCCGGGTGCGCGCGGTCGGCCAGGTGTGACAGGTAGTCAGGAACACTGCCGGGCTCCCCGGGCGCACGGCCGTGCGCTGCGCACCAGCGCGCGTACTTCGCCCAGCGCGAGGCCCGCGCGCGCCGCGAGTTGAGGGGGATTCCGGAGGCGGCCCGGCGGGCGGTGGACTCGTCGATGCGGCGTCCGGTCCGCGCGACGGGGAAGGGCGGGTGGACCTGCGTTACGAGTTCCGACTCACCCATCGTGAACATCCACCTCTCGCCGAACTTGAACCGTGGAAACGACTCCAGGCTAGGGCGCGCGTGTTCGCTACGGAACGCGGCCTTCTCCGCCCGCATCCACTACTCCGGTAGGAGGCGGGATCCGCCCCGCGTGCGTGATGTGGGCTACAAGATGGCGGGACTAGCGTCCTGAGTATGACGATTCGACTGTACGCCTGTGTACCGGACCTGGCCGCGAACTCCTTTTCGCCCCGCCTGGGCGCTGCCGGCCGCGCTCCTGGGATGTGCACTCGGCGTACTCTTCGTCTTCGCCTTCCTGCACCAGCTGTCGTAACCACTCACTGTGATGACCTGCCGAATCAGCGTGTCCGAACGGCGGGTTCCGGCAAGGAAGGTGTTCGGGCGCCGGCGCGGAACCCCGGCTGTAGCCTCGGCTCTTATGACTTGGCTGCCTGACGACTTCGTCCATCCCGACTACGTGCCCGTGCCCGACACCGCGCTTCACCTGCGGCCGATCCGGGAGGCGGACACCGTGCTCGACTACCCCGCCGTGATGGGCTCCCGGGAGCGCTTGTGGGAGATCTTCGGCCCGGCCTGGTCTTGGCCCAGGGAGACGATGACCTCTGAAGAGGACCGCATCGACCTGCTGCGGCACGAGAAGGAGATAGCAGCGCACCAGTCGTTCAACTACGCGCTGCTGGACGAGGAGGAGACGGCGATCCTCGGCTGCGTCTACATCGACCCGCCCGAGCGCACCGGCTCCGACGGCGAGGTCGCCTGGTGGGTGGTGGACGACCTCGTCGGCGGTGCGGCGGAGCGCGCGCTCGACGCGCTGGTGCCGCAGTGGATCGCCGCCGACTGGCCCTTCCAGCAGCCTCGTTATCTGGACCGCGACATCACCTGGCAGGACTGGCTCGCGCTGCCGCGCGCCTCGTGACACGTCCGAGGCGGTGCCTGGATCGTGTCTGCCGGATCCCGTCCGGGGAGGAGCCCGGCTCCTCCCCGGCCGGTGGTCAGGCGGATTCGATCGGCAGACCGGCACCGGCCCAGTCCTCGATGCCCTCGCGGTACTTGCGGACATTGGTGTAGCCCAGCGCGGTGAGCCGGTCGGCGACCTGCCCGCTGTTCGGGCACGCCGCGTTGGAGCAGTAGGTGACGATCGCGGCGTCGCGGCGGGGGAGCAGGGTGGGTGCCAGCTTGTCGACGTCGTCCCTGACCAGCGGGACGGCGCCGGGCAGGTGCTGCTGTGCGTAGTAGTCGCCGCCCAGTGCGTCGAGCACGGTCACGGTGCCCGTGTCGATGGCGGTCTTCAGTTCGTTCCGGGTGATGAGCGCGGTCATGTCGCTGCCTCCAGAAGAATCGGACTATAGTCCGATTGTGCCTCATGACACTAACGGACCGCGGTCCGCTTCCGCAATTCCCCTGGAACTGCTGCGCGAGCCGCCCGCCAGGGAGCGGGCGGACGCGGCCCGGAACCGGGCCGCGGTCCTGGCAGCCGCCGCCCGGTTGTTCGCCGAACACGGCGTCGAAGCCGTGTCCATGGATCAAGTGGCCGCCGCCGCGGGCGTCGGCAAGGGAACCCTGTTCCGCCGGTTCGGCGACAAGTCCGGGCTGGCCGTCGCCCTCCTGGACGCCCGGGAGCGGGCGCTCCAGGAGGGAATCCTGCACGGCCCGCCGCCGCTCGGCCCGGGAGCGGCGGCCGGTGAACGGCTCGCGGCGTTCATCGACGCCTACGTCGACTACCTCCTCGAACACCTCGAACTCGTCCGGATGTCGGAGACCGCAACACCCGGCGCCCGCTACCGCATCGGGGCCTACCGGTTCTGGCACCGCCACCTGGCGATCCTGCTCGACGGCACGCCCGACCCCGAGCACACCGCCCACGTGCTGCTCGCCGGACTGGCGGCCGAGCACGTGGCCGCGCTCCTGCCGGAACTCGGCGAGGCGCGGATGCGCGCGGGACTCCGCCGCCTCGCCCGCGCGGCACACCTGACAGGAACCGGCACGTACGGCACCTGACGTCTATACGAACCCGCAGGTCAAGTCCGCCACAAGCGGAACCGGCCACGTTGAGGTGCCCCGGAGTCTCCGGTTACTCCAGTCACCTCGGTTACCCCGAAGCCTGCTGTGCCGCCTGTCACCCCGAGACCGCCCGTACTCCCGAAGCCTCCGACCTTGGCCAAGGCCGGAAGTTCGGTATTGCTGCCCCTGGCCGCAGCCTGCGGGTCGCTCGCTCTGGGCGGCCTCGCCTGGGTCGCCACCCGCCGCCGGACCCGCCGCAGCTGAAATGACCCCGGCCCGGGCAGCCCGGGCTGGTCACCACGCGCAAAGAGGAGCACCGGGCGGTCTGCGCACTACCCGGCAGTCACCTTCGGCGCCTGGTGGCCGAGGCCCTGAAGCTGGCCGACTACCGGCGGTCCCCGCACACGCGCTACGCCGGGTCGCCGGTCAGTTCCGCGACCAGGGTGCGGACCCGCTTCTCGATCTCGTCGCGGATGGGCCGGACCGCCTCGACGCCCTGCCCGGCCGGGTCGTCCAGGGCCCAGTCGAGGTAGCGCTTGCCGGGGAAGACCGGGCAGGCGTCGCCGCAGCCCATGGTGATCACGACGTCGGAGTCCCGCACGGCCTCGGTCGTGAGCACTGTGGGCCGGGCGGCGGAGATGTCGATGCCGACCTCGTCCATGGCCGCGACGGCGGCGGGGTTGACCTGGTCGCCGGGGACCGACCCGGCGGAGCGGACCTCGATCCGCCCGGCGCCCAGGTGCCGGAGGAAACCGGCGGCCATCTGGGACCGCCCGGCGTTGTGGACGCAGACGAACAGCACGGAGGGCTTGTCGGACATCGGGGGGCTTCCTCGTCTGGTGGAACGGCCGGGCGCACAAGACATCAGCACCCGCTGGTGTCAGTCAGCACTGATGTGAAAGTATCAGCCCATGATGACGTCAGTCGACACTGACCTGGTCCGGGTGCTCGCGGACCCGCTCAGGATGCGGATCGTGACCCTGCTCGCCCGCGAAACCCTGTGCACCACCCACCTGGTGGCGGAGACCGGCGCGCGGCAGACCAACCTCTCCAACCATCTCAAGGTGCTCCGCGAGGCGGGCGTGGTGGACACCGAGCCCTGCGGCAGGTTCACCTACTACCGCCTGCGGCCCGAGGTCCTGGACACCCTGGCCGGCTCCTTCGCGGCGCTGGCCGCCACCGCCCGCGCCACCATCGCGGCCGACACCAGGAGGTCCTGCCCGTGACCCCCGCCGAACCTTCGACCGTCCCCGCCGCACCGCCCACGACCGGCGGCGCGGTCGTGGCGAAACTCTCCACGCTCGACCGCTTCCTGGCTGTGTGGATCCTGGCCGCCATGGCGGTCGGCCTGGGCCTGGGCCGCCTGATCCCCGGTCTGGACAACGCCTTGAGCAAGGTGGAGGTCGGCGGCATCTCCCTGCCCATCGGGCTCGGTCTGCTGGTGATGATGTACCCGGTCCTGGCCAAGGTCCGCTACGACAGACTCGACGCGGTCACCGGCGACCGGAAGCTGATGGCCTCCTCACTGGTCGTCAACTGGATCGTCGGCCCGGCGGTGATGTTCGCCCTGGCGTGGATCTTCCTGGCCGACCTGCCCGAGTACCGCACCGGCCTGATCATCGTCGGCCTGGCCCGCTGCATCGCCATGGTCGTCATCTGGAACGACCTGGCCTGCGGTGACCGCGAGGCCGCCGCCGTGCTGGTCGCGCTGAACTCGGTGTTCCAGGTGGTCATGTTCGGCGTACTGGGCTGGTTCTACCTCGACCTGCTGCCCCAGTGGCTGGGCCTGGGCGACGGCGAGCACCTGGACGTGTCGTTCTGGAAGATCGCACTGAACGTCGTGGTCTTCCTGGGTGTGCCGCTGCTCGCCGGGTTCCTCACCCGCCGCTTCGGCGAGCGGAAGCTGGGCCGCGAGCGCTACGAGACGCAGTTCCTGCCGAAGATCGGTCCGTGGGCGCTGTACGGCCTGCTGTTCACCATCGTCATCCTGTTCGCCCTCCAGGGCGACACCATCACCGGCGAGCCCGCCGACGTCGCCCGGATCGCCCTGCCGCTGCTGGTGTACTTCGGCGTCATGTGGTTCGGCACCTTCGCGCTCGGCAAGGCGATCGGCCTGAACTACGACCGCACCGCGACGCTGGCGTTCACCGCCGCGGGCAACAACTTCGAACTGGCCATCGCGGTGGCCATCGGCACCTTCGGCGTCACCTCGGGCCAGGCCCTGGCCGGGGTGGTCGGGCCGCTCATCGAAGTCCCGGTGCTGGTGGCCCTGGTCTACGTGTCACTGGCCTGGCGCCGGAAGTTCACCACCGCGCCGGCGGCCTGACAGTCCGCGGCCGACGGCTGCTGCTGATCCGCTCCCGCGCGTGGGGGCCGGGACGCGTCGGGGTCCCGGCCCCGCCGATCCTTTCCTGGCCGGCCGGCCGGCGGCGGCCGGCCAGGACCGGTGGGCGCTGTCAGTCCCGGACGGACCGCAGCACCACGAACTTCGCGTCGCTCGCCATCACATCGCAGTTGCCGAAGAGCTTGTTCAGCTTCACGTGGTAGCCCAGGTGCCGGTTGCCGATGACCCACAGTTCGCCGCCGGAGCGCAGTGCCGCGCGCGAGCCGGTGAACATCCGCCAGGCGATCGCGTCGGTGGTCGCCTGGTGGCTGTGGAACGGCGGGTTGGTGAGCACGAGGTCCACCGAGCCGCGCGGCACGTCGGTCAGGCCGTCGCCGACGACGAACTCGGCGGCGCCGTCGGGGACGTTGTCCCAGAACGTCGCCTCGGCCGAAGCCACCGCCGGGTAGGACTCGTCGATGAACAGGATCTCGGAGTCCGGGCTGGCGAGCGCCGCGGCCGTGCCGATGACGCCGTTGCCGCAGCCGAGGTCGACGATGCGGTCGAAGTTGTGGCGCTGCGGCAGGTTGTTCAGCAGGAACCGGCTGCCGATGTCCAGGCGGTCGGCGCAGAAGATTCCCGCGTGGTTGGTGACCGTACGACCCGAAACGATCCCGATGTCGTCGGGCAGGGCGTAGCTGCGGGGCCACGAACTGGGGACGTGGTCGATCGTCAGGTCCGGCGTGCTGAAGATCAGCCGGGCCTTCTTCTCCGCCAGGGACGTCCGGGTCGGCCCGATGATCTGCTCGAACAGGGCGAGCGTCGAGGTGTGGATGTCCTTGACCATGCCGGTGCCGACGACGACGGTGTCCGCGTGGATGCCCGGGGCGAGGCGGCGCAGCTGGTCCTCCAGGAGGGCCAGGCTCTTGGGGACGCGCACCAGCAGCACGTCGATGCGTTCCGGCGGGGTGTCCAGTGTGGACAGGAGCTGTACGGATTTCCCGTCGGTCCCGTTGCGCTCCAGGTTGGCGACGGTGGCCTGCCGGGCGAGGTACGAGTCGGTGATCTGGACCGGCCCGTGGGCGGCGAGCGCGGTGGTCAGCGCGCCCCAGCGGTCGCCGACGATGACGACGGTGCCGGACACACTGCCTTCGATGTGCCGCAGGAGGTACTCGTCAGAGGCGTCCCAGGCGCGGTTCTGGTCCCGCGGGTCGGCGGGGAAGCGGGCGAGGTCGAACTCTCCCCATGACGTGGTCAAACAGTTCATCGTGCCCTCAGGTCGGCTTGGTGCGTGTGGGGCGATTATCTCGGAGGCCACTGCAAAAGCCCCAATCCCCAATCCCCAATCCGCGGGCGAGGTCGCGCAGCTCGACCGCGGAGAACCTGGCCGGGTCGGTGGTCTGGTGCCTGGCCGACGGTGCCGGACAAGGTGGAAACCCGTACGACGTAAGGCTGTTGGCTGGTTTGCGCGGATCACAACGTCGGCCCCAGGGGCAAGTCCCGGGGCTGACGTTGTGGTCGACGCGCAGGTGCGCCCAGTGTTCGTGCTGGTGGGTCAAGGCGGGCCGTGCGCAGCTGCGCACGGCCCGCCTACCTGCTACCTGCTGCCTACTCCTACCGCCGTCAGGCGCGGGTGCCGCCGGCGAACTTCCGCGCAGCCTCGTCGGCCTGCTCCTCGCTGACCGGGAAACCGGGGAAGCGGGTCAGCCGCTCCAGCGGGATCGCGCGGATCATCTGGCCGTTGTGCGGGTCGTTCAGGATCGCGCCGAAGCCCTCGTCGCCGATGACGTCGCGCAGCCACGGGCCCGCCTCGGGGTGAGACAGCCAGGCTTCGGTCGTCGACTCCAGGGTCAGCGGCAGGACGATGTCCTCGCCCGCGAGCTCGACGGTCGCCCCGGCGCGGATGTCGCGGGAGGACGCGCCGACGTGGAGACCGAAGGCGCCGCCCTCGACGGTCCAGCGGTCCGCCGGGGTGTGCCAGAACGCGAACGCCCGGTGGCCGAGGGACAGGGTGACCGGGGCGCTCTGGCCCGGCTCAAGGGTGACGCGCGCGAACGCGCGCAGTTCCTGTTCGGGGCGGTAGACCGTCGCGGTGGGGTCGGTCACGTACAGCTGGACCGTCTCGGTGCCGGCGACGGCACCGGTGTTGGTCACCGTCACGGTGACGTCGACCTGCGGTTCGACGCCGTCCTCGCGGACGTCGACCGTGAGGTTACCGTACGAGAACGTCGTGTAGGACAGGCCGTGGCCGAACGGGTAGGAGACCTCGGTCTTGTGCGCGTCGTACCAGCGGTAGCCGATGAGCAGCCCCTCGCCGTAGCGGACGGTGCCGTGCTCGCCGGGGAACGCGCCGACCGTCGGGTTGTCCTCGTAGCGCACAGGGATGGTCTCAGCGAGCTTGCCGGACGGGCTGACCGCACCGAGCAGCAGGTCGGCGACGGCGGAGCCGCCGGCCTGGCCGAGCAGCCAGCCCTCAAGCACCGCCCGGGCGCGGTCCTGCCACGGCGCGAGCGTGACGACCGAGCCGTTGGACAGGACGACGACCACGTTGGCGTTGGCGTCGGCCACGGCGTGCAGCAGCGCGACCTGCTGGGCCGGCAGGTCCATGTGGGAGCGGTCGTAGCCCTCGGACTCGTACGAGGCGGGCAGGCCCAGGAACAGCACCACGACGTCGGCTGAGGCGGCGGTTTGTACGGCTTCCGCGACCAGTCCGGCGTCGGCGTCCTCGGACTCGACGACAAAGCCGGGCGCGAAGGTGACCGCACGCCTGCCCGCGAACGCGGCCGTCAGCGCGTCGAGCGCGGTGTCGACACTTGTCGGGTTGACCTGCGAGGAGCCCGCGCCCTGGAAGCGCGGCGTACGGGCGAACTCGCCGATGACGGCGACGGTCCCGCCTTCGGCGGCGAGCGGCAGGACGCCGCCGTCGTTCTTCAGCAGTACGGCGCTGGCGGTGGCCGCCTCGCGGGCGAGGGCGTGGTGGGCCGCGACGTCGTAGGTCTGGCCGGGGCGCAGCGCCGGGCGGGCCCGGTTGATGAGGGTGAGGACGTTGGTGACCGCCGCGTCGACGTCGGCCTCGCTGACCTCGCCGGCGCGGACTGCCTCGACGAGGATCTTCGTACCGCCGCCGCCCGAGGACGGCATCTCCAGGTCCAGACCGGCCGGGACGCTGACCTGACGGCGGCCCGCGCCGCCCCAGTCGGACACGACCAGGCCGTCGAAGCCCCACTCGTCGCGCAGGATCCCGGTGAGCAGGCGGTGGCTCTCGGCGGCGTACTGGCCGTTGATCCGGTTGTACGAGCTCATCACGGTCCACGGCTGGGCCTGCTTGACGACCGCCTCGAACGCCGGGAGGTAGATCTCGCGGAGCGTACGCTCGTCGATCTCGGCGGAGACCGTCATGCGGTCGGTCTCCTGGTTGTTGGCGGCGAAGTGCTTGACTGAGACGCCGACGCCCTGGCTCTGGATGCCGTTGACGATCGCCGCGCCCAGCTCGCCGGCCAGTTTCGGGTCTTCGGAGAAGTACTCGAAGTTCCGTCCGCACAAAGGCGAACGCTTCATGTTGACGCCCGGGCCGAGCAGCACCGCGACCTCGTGGGCGCGGCACTCGCGGCCGAGCGCCGCGCCGACGCGCTCCAGGAGCCCGGTGTCCCAGCTGGAGGCCAGCCCGGCCGCCGGGGGGAAGCAGGTGGCCGGGACGCTGTCGAGCAGGCCCAGGTGGTCGCCGCTCTCCGGCTGCTTGCGCAGGCCGTGCGGGCCGTCGGTCACCATGATCTTCGGGATGCCGAGGCGCTCGACCGGCTGGGTGCGCCAGAAGTCCGAGCCGTCGAGGAGGGACGCCTTCTCCTCCAGGGTGAGCTCGGCGAGCAGGGCCGGGATGTCGAGCAGGGCCGGGATGTCGAGCTGCGGGTCTGCGTTGGTCATGGGGATTCTCCGGGGTGCATGGGACTGAGGGTCCGTCAAAGAGCCGGGTGCCGCAGCCTGACGGTGGACCGTGTGCCGGACCTGGTACGGATGCCGCCGCCCGCCGTCGGCGTCCAGGGGAGGCGCGTGGCTGCCAGACCCGGTTACCCGGGACCCGGTCATCCACGGCTCCTCTCCGCGCCGGAGCGGCCTTCGTCGGCTGCGGCCGCCACTATAGGCACAATACCGACCATCTGGTAAGTATCTGTCGGTGTGAGATCCTGTCCACCGGCAAACCCCGAGGTCAGGAGAACGGACAGTGACCGGCGAGGTGCGACGCGGCTACGCGAAAGGCCGCGCTAAACAGCGCGAGATCATCGACCAAGCCGTGGCCCTGTTCGGCGAGGTCGGCTACCGTGGCGCGTCACTGCGCGAGATCGCCGCCCGGTGCGGCATCTCGCACCCCGGGCTGATCCACCACTTCCCGACCAAGGAGGCACTCCTGCTCGCCGTGCTGGAACAGCGCGACGAGGCGGACGTGCAGTGGCTGACGGCGGACGGCGCGGTCGGCGTCGACCGGCTGCGCCGCCTGGTCGGCATCGTCGCGCTGAACACGACCCGCCGGGCCATCGTCGAGATGTTCACCGTGCTGTCAGCGGAGGCCACCTCCACCGGCCACCCCGCGCACGCCTACTTCGCCGAGCGCTACCGACTCTCGGTGACCGCCGCGACCTCTGACTACGAACACGCCCGCGAAGCTGGGGTGTTGCGCCCGCAGATCAGCCCCGGGACGGCCGCACGGCAGCTGATCGCGTTGATGGACGGACTCCAGGTGCAGTGGCTGATCGACGGGACCACCGACATGGCGGGCATCGTGCGGGCGCATGTCGAAGCGCAGCTGACAGTGGGGTTCTGAGGGTCTGCGTGGATTTCCGCAGTTCCCCGGTCGGTCCGCACAGGTGCGTTGCGGCCGGGTGGGCCGCAGCCCGGCGGTGAACCGGTTCAGGGGACATTCCGGGGGCGCGTCGTCGCTGCTCCGCCACTCTGCCGCCGGTATTTCCCCGGAGCGGTCCCGTACTGCCGCTTGACGGCGTTCGCGAACGCGAACGCGAACTCCGAGCTGCAGCCGATCTGTTCGGCGAGCACGTTGTCCTGGCCGACGTCAGGAGCCCGTGAGGACGACGAGTTGCCGGGTCGCCCTGGTCATCGCGACATAGCGGTCGACCGCTCCTTCGATTCCCTCGCCGAACGCCTCCGGGTTGATGAGGACGACCAGGTCGAACTCGAGCCCCTTCGAAAGCTGCGGGGTCAGCGACCGGACGCGGGACGTCGCCCGGAATGCGCCGACCCCGATGTCACCGGTGCCGATGACGCAGTCGGTCCCGTCGGCATGCGCGGCGAGCCAGGTGTCGACGACCGCGGCCAGATCCGGTACGGATCCGTGTACGACGGGGATGCCGCTGCTGCGGATGGAGGCCGGCACGTTGGCGTCCGGGAGCACGGACCGGATGACCGGCTCGGCTTCCGCCATGATTTCTTCCGGTGTCCGGTAGTTGATGCTCAGGGAAGCCAGGTTGATCCGGTCGAGTCCGATCCGCTCAAGCCGTTCCTGCCACGACTCGGTGAACCCGTGCCTGGCCTGTGCGCGGTTCCCGACGACGGTGAAGCTCCGGGACGGGCAGCGGAGCAGCAGCATCTGCCACTCGGCGTCGGTGAGTTCCTGCGCCTCGTCCACGACGATGTGCGCGAACGGGCCGGCGAGCAGGTCCGGTTCGCTGCCGGGCAGTACGGTCTCGTCGACCAGGTTGCTCTGCATGTCCTCCCTGCGCAGCTGCGTCATCAGACCCTCACCGTCGTCATCGGCCTCGATCAGGTTGTCGACGACCATGGCCATGTGCTCGCGCTGGGCGGCGCGGGAGACGTCGCGCCGACGCTTGCGTTGTGACGCCTCCGGGTCGCCGAGCCGCTGTCGTGCCGCGTCCAGGAGCGGCAGGTCGGACACCGTCCAGCCCTGGACGTCCGCGCGCCGCAGCTTCCGAACGTCAGCGGGGCTGAGCCAGGGAGCGCACTTCCGCAGGTAGGCGGGTACCGACCACAGGTCTCCGACGAGGTCCCGCAGGGTGCAGGTCCGCACGCCCTCCTCTCCGAGGCTGGGGAGGACGTCGGCGACGTAGGCCAGGTAGGGCTGGTGCGGACCGACGAACAGCACGCCGCCCCGGCGGTGACCCAGGAGAGGGTCGGCGTAGAGGAGGTAGGCGGAGCGGTGCAGGGCGACGACGGTCTTCCCCGTACCCGGACCGCCGTCGACGACGAGGGCACCGATTGAGCAAGGCAAGGAGTGGTTTTTCTCCTTGCCTTTTTTCGTCCGCTGCGGTTGTTCGAACGCAACACCCCCCGGCAGGTGCGCGCCCATGGGCACGGGTCTGCCCAAATTTCAGGCCCTGGCCCGCAGCCGACGCAGCATCCGGGCGTCCACGAACCCGACCACGCGGGCGGCGGCTTCGACGGTGGAGCCGTGCGAGATGAGGTGTTCGGCGCGCTCGACGCGCAGTACGTGCTGGTAGCGGAGCGGTGTGAGGCCGGTGGCCTCGCCGAAGCGGCGGGTGAGGGTGCGTTCGCTGATGCCGGTCGCGGCGGCGAGTTCGGCGAGTCCCAGGTGTTCGGCGAAGCGGCCGTCGATGAGGTCCTGGACGCGGTGGACGGCGTCGCTGAGGTGCGCGCGGTGCCGGAGCATCGCGCTCGACTGGTTTTCATCGCCGTTGCGCCGGGCGTAGACGACCATGTTGCGGGCGACGCGGGCGGCGACCCCCGGGCCGTGCCGGGTCGCCACGAGGTGCAGGGCCAGGTCGATGCCACTGGCGATTCCGGCGGAGGTGACGACGCGGTCGTCGACCACGTAGAGCACGTCGCGGACGACGGTGGCCAGCGGGTAGCGGCGGGCGAGCGCGTCCTGGACGTTGTGGTGGGTGGTGCAGCGGCGGCCGTCGAGGAGTCCGGCCCGGCCTAGGGCGTCGGCGCCGGCACAGACGCTGGCGACGACGCCGCCCGCGGCGTGATGGTCGCGCAGCCGCTGAAGCGTGGCCGCGTTGAGTTCCCCGTTCCGCACCAACTCGCCGGAGCGCCAGCCGGGGACGATCAGCAGATCGTCCGGGGCGAGGTCCGGCCAGTCGGTGCGGGCGCTGAGCCCGAGGCCCTGGGCGGTGGGGACGTCTTCCTGCTCGGAGACGAAGTCAGTCTCGTAGGCGTAGCCGAAGTCGGCAGCCGTCGAGAACACCTGCGCGGGCCCCGCGAGGTCCAGCAGGTGCAGGTGTGGGACGAGCAGGAAGACAACCCGGGTCACGTTCCGGTCAGCTCTTTCACAGTGGCTACCAGTGCGAACCGGCCAGCGAGCGCGTATTCGGTGCGGGTGATGATGTCGGCGGTGGAGAGGGTGCGGGGGTCGGCGAGGATCTCCTCCACCGAGCGGCCCTCGGGCGCGTCCCAGTGCTCGCACGGAGTGGTCGCCGTCGCGTCGGTGACGAAGGTGACGTGGTAGCCGAGGTCGGAGGCGAGCCGTGTTGTCGTCTCGACGCACTGCTCGGTCCGGATGCCACAGGCGATGACCTCGGTCACGCCGTGCAGGGTGAGCAACTGCTGGAGGTTGGTGGTGGTGAACGCGTTGTGCGAGGTCTTGGTGAGCAGCGGCTCACCGTCGAGTGGCACCAGCCCGTCCATCAGCCGGACGTAGCCGCTCTCCGGGTCGAAGGGCGTGCCGGTGTTCGGTTCCGCGTGCAGCACCCAGACGACGTGGTTGCCCTCGGCCCGGGCGTGGGTCACCAGCCGGTTCACCTGGTCGACGATGCCGGGGTTGGAGGAATGCTGCCACAGCGGGTTCTGGCGGAAGGATTCCTGGACGTCGATGACGATCAGTGCTTTGTTCATGCCTCGATCCTGGTCCGTGGGGGGGCCTGCCGACAGACATCATTATGCCTGGGTGCGGACCGATCCGGTCACGGATCACTGCGTGCAGGGCAGGGTCGTGCGGTGGCGACCCAAGCGTCGCGAAGATCCCACTCACGGTGCCGCGTCGGCCGAACTGGGAAAGGCTTTGCGGGCATGGCGGATCAGTACACGTCAGGCACTGAGCAGGACCGCGCCGATGCCCGGCGGCAGGCCGCCGAAGCCCGGCGGCTTGCCCGGGCCGACCCCGATCGCCACCTCATCGCACGTACGACCGGAAGTCGGGAAGCCGACGATGAACTCACCTCATCCATGGTCGACTTGGGTGTGAAGCTGGGCGAGTCAGGGCAGCGCGAGGAGGCGGTGCACCTCCTGGAGGACAGGCACGACATCCACCCGACGAGCAACATTCCAGGCCTCGTGGAAGCCCTGACCTGGCTGGGCGGCCAACTCACCCGGCAGGGCCACCGCAAGGAAAACCGGGCCGTGACCCGAACAGTCAAGAGGCTGCGCCGCCTGACCACCGCAGGACGCTGAACCAACAGTTCGAGGCGAGCGGCTTTGTAGGTGACAGCTGGGTCATGGGACATTCCGTGGGTTCGTCATGGCCTCTTCGCGTCTTCTCCGCACATTCAGCCGAAGAACGCGACCAGTTCATGCAGTTGAGCGGTGGTGTCAAAGTGCTGCCGGAAGTCGCGTACGGGTCCGCCGTACAGTGGGGGCATGGATGCGCTCCCTCAGCCCGACGTCGACCGGTTCGACTCGCCGACGCACTCGCGGCTCTCGGGCACCCGGTGCGCCTGGAGATCGTCCGCGCCCCGGCCTCCGGCGAGGAGACGTACTGCGGCGCGATCCTCCCCGATGTTCCGAAGTCGAGCCTGACCCACCACTGGCGCACGTTGCGCGAGAGCGGCGTCCTCCATCAGCGCCCCTCCGGGCGCAAGCTCTACATCACGCTGCGCCGCGGCGACCTCGATGCCCGCTTCCCGGGGCTGCTCGACCTGGTTCTCGAAGGCAGAAGCTAAAGCTTAAGTTCAGGTTGAGATTTTAGGGCGACCGCGGCCTGTGTCCGTGCAGACGCCTCACCGAACGAGGTTCCTCAAACAATCGCGCGGGGTCTAACCCACCGTCACGCCCGCACAATGCGGGAGAGGATCCGTACGACATCCGGATATCGTACGGATCCGTTGAAATTTTCAGCAGATTCCGCCTGAATCAGCCACAGCGGCGCTCAGGAGCGGACGTACGGGGCCGAAGTCGGCATTGTTCGGTTTGCGAAAACGTGGACAGCCCTTGCCTACGTCCTGTCGGGTCTGTCGACCGGACAGTCGGACAGGTGTTCACCACGCTTCGATCAACTCGACTGTGTCCGGTGATGGATCTCTCCTGCCGGAGTCCCTCAAGCTGAACTTGAGGGACTCCGGCAGGATCTCGCGAGGCCCGCGAATGCGTCAGCCGGTCGTGGTGGCGAATGGGCCGCCGGCGCCGAAGGCGAGCCGCGCGAAGTTCTCGCCGATGCGGCGGTGTCCTGCGGGGTCGGGGTGGACTTCGTCGGGCAGCGGCAGTTCGACGTAGTCCTTCTCGCCGTAGAGGTCGCGACCGTCGAGGTAGTGCAGGTTCGGGTCGTCAGCCGCTCGCTGCTCGACGATCCGGGCGAGCGCGTCGCGGATGACGTTGAGCGTCAGGCGCCCGGCGGCGCGTTCGGCCGGGTCGCCGGTGGCCTTGAACCGCAAGGTCCCGCCGTCGAAGTCGGGCGCGAGCGGGCCGGGGGTGTCCTCCTGGATCGGGCACAGGATGGAGGACACCACCAGCAATGGCGTGGTCGGATGCCCCTCGCGGATGGTGTCGAGGAAACCGTGGACCGCTGGCGTGAAGGCGCGCAGGCGCATCACGTCGGTGTTGACGATATTGATGCCGATCTTGACGCTGACCAGGTCCGCAGGAGTGTCCCGCATCGCGCGGGCGGTGAACGGGTCAAGCAGTGAACTGCCGCCGAATCCCAGATTGATCAGCTCCACCGCGCCCTGGGCGGCGGCCAGGGCCGGCCAGATGGCGGTCGGGTGGGCGGCGTTCGAACCGTGGCTGATGGAGCTGCCGTGATGCAGCCACACCCTGCGCCCGCTGTCCGGCGTCGGCTCGACCGGGGCGTCGGTGCGCAGGGCGATCAGCTCGGTGATCTCCGCATGCGGGAGCCAGATCTCGACATCCTTGTCACGCGCGGGTAGATCGGCGAACCGGGCGGTGCCGGGCGGGCCTTCGGTCAGTTCGACGGACTGGGTGGCCATGTCGATCGTACGGACGTTGCCGCCGGTCACCGTGGCCTGGGCGGCGAGACGGCCGTCGACCAGCAGGTCGTATACGCCGTCCGCCGGGGTCGGCAGACCTCGGTAGGCCCTCTTGCTGGGCAGCGTGTCCAGTTCGATGGTGGTGGCCCGCGTGCGGAAGGCCAACCGCACGCCGGACGGCTGGGCCTCGGCTATCGCCAGTTGGTCGTCGGGGATCTGCCGACGAGCTGGCGCGGGCAGCCGGTGCGGCAGTAGGCCATGTGCGGTGCGTTCCAGCTCGAGGGCGCCGCGCAGGATGTCCGCGGTGACGGGTGTGGTGATCCAGTCGTGTCCGGTGTTCATTGCCTCAGCCTTTTGCTCAAGATTTCCGGTTTGTTCAAGTGTTCCGGTGTTCAGGTGTTCAGGTGTTCAGGTGTTCAGGTGTTCCGGTGTTCCGGTGTTCCGGTGTTCCGGTGTTCCGGTGCGCGACGCGGCCGACCGCCTCCGGCCCCTGACGGCCAGGGTTTGGTCCAGCTCGCAGCAGGGCGTCGAGGGAATCCACGATCCAGGACCAGGACTCCTGCGGGTCGACAGCGGTGTGGCTGAAGCCTCCGCCCATCTCCAGGCTGATGTAGCCGTGGAAGACACTGCCCAGCATTCGGACCGCGTGTGTCTGGTCCGGCTCGGTCAGGTCGTAGCCGCGCAGGATCGCCCGCGTCAGCTGCGCGTGTCTGACACCGGCGCTGGCCGCAGCCGTGTCGGGGTCGAGCCTCAACTGAGCGGCGGCGTAACGGCCGGGGTGCTCACGGGCGTAGTCGCGGTAGGCATCCGCGAAGGCGGCAAGGGCGTCCTTGCCGGCCCGCCCGGCCAGGGCGGTGGCGACCCGGTCGGCGAGTTCCTCAAGAGCGAACAGGGCGATCCTGGTCTTGAGGTCCTGAGAGTTCTTCAGGTGCGAGTACAGACTCGCGACCTTGACGTCGAACTGTCGGGCGAGCGCCGAGACGGTCACCTGGTCGAAGCCGACCTCGTCGGCCAGTTCCGCCCCCGCCTGGGTCAGGCGTCTCGTGGTCAGTCCTGCTCGAACCATAATCTCACCCCCATCTAGGGGCATTAATTATGCAATTGCCTAACACCTTTAGGCAACTGAGTTGACGACGCCCCGGGATCAGCTTTCCGTACGCAGAGAATCGAGCACGTTGAGGCGTGAAGCACGCCGGCCCGGCCAGATCGCGGAGCCGACGCCGACGAGGAGGGTGAGCCCGCCCAGAAGAGCCATGGAACCCCAGGGAAGAAGGAGCGGGAGGGGGCGCGGAGCATACCGATTTCCCGTACACGCTCCAGCACGGCAAGGCCATCGGGCTTCCGTACGACCGGACCTCGACCCTCGCCTTCACCGCGGCGGGCAACAACTTCGAGCTGGCCTTCCCGCTGTCCGGAGCGGCACAGCGGGCCTCACCCGGCGGCAGCGCCGAGCAGCTGCCCCATCCCGACCAGCACCGACGGCTCGACCTTGTAGTAGACCCAGCTGCCCCGGCGTTCGCCGGAGATCAATCCGGCGTCGCGCAGCTTCTTCAGGTGGTGGCTGACGGTGGGCTGGGAGACGCCGACGTCCTGGATGTCGCAGACGCACGCCTCCCCGCCCGCGTACGACGCGATCTTCGAGAACAGGCGGAGCCGCACCGGGTCGCCGAGCGCCTTGAACATCGCGGCCATCGTCACCGCGTCGGGTTCGGACAGCTCCGCCGAGGTCAGCGGCGGGCAGCAGGGCACGACTGCCGCTTCGGACTGCTCGGCCATCTTCAGATTCGACATACGTCGATATTGACAGACGTCGATGACGACGCCAAGCTTCATCGCATAGACAAACGTCGAATCCAAGGAGAACCGCCATGTCCCGCGCCCAGCTCGCCCTTCGCGTCTCCGACCTCGAAGCCTCGATCACCTTCTATTCCAAGCTGTTCGGCACCGAGCCCGCCAAGCTCCGCGACGGCTACGCCAACTTCGCCATCGCCAGCCCGCCGCTGAAACTCGTGCTCATCCAGGGCGAGCCCGGCCAGGAGACCGTCATGGACCACCTCGGTGTCGAGGTGGAGTCCACCGACGAGGT
This sequence comes from Kitasatospora sp. UYEF31, assembly GCF_057291755.1. Taxonomy (NCBI): domain Bacteria; kingdom Bacillati; phylum Actinomycetota; class Actinomycetes; order Kitasatosporales; family Streptomycetaceae; genus Kitasatospora; species Kitasatospora sp. UYEF31. Next base: position 3,200 of record NZ_JBXAWK010000005.1, on the reverse strand, counting down.
CACCGCCGCCACCGACCGGCTGAAGGACGCCGGACTGGCCACCTTCGAGGAGAACGACACCTCCTGCTGCTACGCGGTGCAGGACAAGGTGTGGGTGCACGGCCCGGGCAAGGAGCCGTGGGAGGTCTACGTCGTCAAGGGTGAGGCCGACACCCTGAGCAAGGCCGAGGAAAGCGCCTGTTGCCTGCCGTCGACCGACTCGGGTGTCCCGGTCGCCGCGGGTGCCGAACTCCCGCAGGCCACCTCCGCCTGCTGCTGAACGACTTCGTTTACGGCCCGGCACACCTCACGGTGTGCCGGGCCGCGGTCTTGTCGGCCCGGTCGTGGCGGCCCGGTCGTTCGAAGTACGTCTGGAGCGAAGGACGGAACGCCCGACCGCGGCGGCGACCAAACCGTTGTGATGGACTGTCAGCTATGATCGACATAACCATGCGCCGTGCCATCGCCGTCGATAATCCCTGCCATCGTCGCCCTCCTCGCCGACGACGCCCTGGGTGCCACCCGCGAATCCCCGGACGACCTGCGGCCGCACGAGACGGCGTTCGCAGAGATCGACGCTGATCCGCAGCAGCTCCTGCTGGTGGCCGACCGCGAAGGCGCCGTCATCGGCACCGCCCAGCTCACGTTTCTGCCCGGCCTGGCCCACAAGGGCGCGATCCGGGCCCGGTTGCTGCGCGCCGTCGCGTTACCCGTCGCACCAGGCTTGATGTCTTTCGCGTTCACGACCACCGAGTCGAGCGGATTGCCGCCCTTGTCCCGGAAGTTCACCTGGATGGTGTAGTCCGCTTCCTTGTCCGTCTTATTGACGACCGTCAGCGGGGCCGTCGTACGGTCGCCGTCGGCACCCGTGGCGTCGACGGTGACGTCGCCCCCGGCCCTTACTACGGTCGAACGCTTCGACTGCGGGCGGAACGAATCGTGCGGCATGGTGCCCCGGTGGTTGACGTGTGCTGGTGATGCTTCTCCTCCCATGCTTGGTGACGATCCGCGACGACGCACGTCGGACCAAGCGGGATTAGCCCAACCACGTCACGGTGTTCCGTAACGGTCAGCGACCGCCACGGCCCGCTCGTGCAGTGCGTCGCGCAGCCACGGCGGAGCCAGAACCTCCCCGCCCGGAGCGAGCTGCCACAGCGCCCACTCCGCGTGCCGCGCGTCCTGGAAGTTCACTTCCAGGCGCACCCGCCCGTCCACCTCGACATCCTCAGCGAGGACCGCCAGCGCGGTGCCCGTCAGCTCCGGCCGCCGCGCCGGATCCAGCCGCACCACCACCGTGACCAGCTCCCCACCGGCCCGGAACCGCGTGCCGCGCTCCCGCCACGCCCGCTCCAGGTCGACGCGTTCCGGCCGCTCCGCCGCCGAGGCGAGCTCCTCGGCCGCCAGGATCCGGGACAGGCGGTACGTCCGGTCCTCGCCGGACCGCGCGGCCAGCAGATAGCCCTGATCGCGTACGGTCACCAATCCGATCGGGTCCACCGTGCGCCACTTCGACGGCTGGTCCACCGCCGCATAGTGGATGCGCAGCTTGTGTCCGGCGAGCACCGCGCGGCGGATCTCGACCATGACGCAGTCCGGCACTTCGTCAGCGACGGCGCGGCGGGAGAGAAGGTCGGTGTCCGGGTCGATGAGCAGCCGCTGCGCCGCGTCGGCTGCGGTGTTCCGGTAGCTGTCCGGCAGTGCGTCGATCACCTTGAGCATGGCCGAGGCGAGTGCCGAGCCGAGGCCGAACGCCTGGGCGCCGCGCCGCGATCCGGCGATCAGGAGGGCGAGGGCCTCGTTGTGGTTGAGCCCGGTGAGCTCGGTCCGGAAGCCGGGGAGCAGCGCGAATCCACCGAGGCGGCCGCGTTCGGCGTAGACCGGGACCCCGGCCACGGAGAGCGCCTCGATGTCGCGCAGCACGGTGCGGGTGGAGACCTCCAGCTCGCGGGCCAGCGCGGTGGCGGACAGCCGGCCGTGCTGCCGGAGCAGCAATACCAGGGAGACCAGCCGGTCAGCGCGCATGGGAAGACCGTAGGGGAAATCCGTACGTGAATACACGACAGAGGGTGTCGTGATTCGTTGGGATGCTGATCACTAAGGCGTCAACGAGGGTTTCCACCTTGCCGGTTGGCGTTCGTACTCCCCTCGAATCGATTGGATCTGACATGACAGTGGAACGAACGGCCGTCAACCCGGTGAAGTGGTCGCTGGAGATGGGGTTCAACCAGGGCGAGGTCGTCTCCGGGCATACCCGGACTCTGTACTGCTCCGGGCAGACGTCGATGGGTGAGGACGGCAGGCCGCTGCACGAGGGGGACATGGCGGCGCAGCTGGCGCTGAGTCTCGACAACCTGGAGGCGGTGCTCAAGGAGGCGGGGATGTCTCTGGCGAATCTCGTCCGGCTCAACGTCTACACGACCGATGTCGATGTGCTGTTCCAGCACTACGGGGTGCTGGCGGCGCGGCTGGGTGCGGCGCAGGTGGCGCCCGCGACGACGATGCTCGGGGTGACGCGGCTGGCGATTCCGGGGCAGACGGTCGAGCTGGAGGGGACCGCCGTCGCGTGAGGTGACTTCGTCTGACCGGCTGCCCGTGCCGGTTCAACCGGCACGGGCAGCGGCACAGGCAGCGGTGCGGGTTGCCCCCTACCCCCACGGCTTCACCATGGACAACCGGATCACCGCCGCCGACGTCGCAGAAGGCCACTACCAACTCGCCCAGCGACGCGACCGCTTCGAACGGCGCCTCGGCGCCGACGACATCGGCCTCGCCACCCCGCCGAACAACTGATCACCACACCACGCGCACACGGACACCGGTACAGCGGCATCGGCCTGCATACCCCGGCCTCCGTCCACTTCGGCACCGCCGACCTGGTGCGCGAACAATGCGCCGCCACCTTCGCCGAGGCGTACGCCCGCCACCCTGAACGCTTCGGCAGCCGACCCCGGCCACCCGAAATACCCAGGGCTGATGCAAGAAGCTAATTGCTGAGAGTTTCCGCAGGTCGGGGCGGTAGACCGAGAAGGTCCAGGGGCGCGGTGAACGGGTGGTAGGACTGCTCGCGGACCGCCTGAGCGATGTTGACGGCCCCGTTCTTCCGCAACAGGTTCATCGCGATGTTTTGGAGCGTGGCCATATTCTCGGGTCCGTGGCCGGTGCGGACGCGGGAACGGTCCTCGGACCACACTTCGTCCCGAACGTAGTGGATCTTGTTTTCA